>CAZKZT010000116.1:0-10211 GCA_964557265.1 uncultured Hyphomicrobium sp. | reverse complement strand
TAGCCGAAGGCGTTGCCGACAGGCGCCACCAAGAAACGGCGAGGCAGCGCCCGGGGCAAGCAAAAGCTAATGCAACACCGGCCCGCGCAGGAACGTCCGCCGATCGCCTGACTGAACTTTGACGTCCATCGTGCGCCCGTTGCGATTGATGGTCAGCGGGATCTCCGCGCCAGCGGGGCCGATCGACCAGACGTTGCGGAAGAATGTCGGCAGACCGCGCACGTCCTGCCCCGCGACTGAGAGGACAATGTCGCCGATCCGCAGGCTCGATTTGCTGGCCGGTCCACGCCGCGACATCCCGGCGACCGCATCGTGATCGCCGGCTTTTCCTGTATGGGCCAGTGGACGACGGCCGCGAAGATGCCGAGCCACGGGCGCGGCGACTTCTGCGTTTGGCCGATCGTCGTCAGGTCGTCGAGGATCGGCTTCAGGAGATCGATCGGCACGATCATGTTGATGTCGACCGGCGCCTCTTTCTCGCCGCCGCCATGCTGGACCTGGAGGGAACCGATCCCGATCAGCTCACCGGCCGGATTGATGAGGCCGGTGCCGCCCCAGTTCGGATGTGATGGCGCGGTGAACAACGCCTCGTCGAGCAGATACTCCCAATAACCCGCGAATTCCTGCTTGGCGACAATGCGCGCGGCAACCGCGTTCTGCCGTCCGCCCGCACCCGCAACGACGACATGATCGCCGACCTTGGTGCGCGCCGACGAGCCGAGATCGAGCACCGGGACATCGATCCGCGCCAGCGCCTGCACGAGCCCGAAACCCGTCTCCTGGTCGTAGCCGAGAACGTGGCCGGGCACGACCTTGCCGCCCGCGAGCGTCAGCCACACGGTCTCGGCTTCGGTCACGAGGTAGCCGATCGTCAGGACCAGGCCGTCCCTGCGGATGAGCACGCCGTGGCCCGAGCGCTCAGTGCCGAGCGTTTCGGCAGTGAAGGCGTCGGACGGGATCGTCGTGCGCACGCCGACGACCGCGGACAAGGCGCGATCAAGGTCGTAGTCATAGTCTTCGGACTTGGGCTGCACGGGGCAGGTCTCCCGTCGGTAACGACGTGTGATGGCGCTGCATAGAGTACGTCGCAGACTTTGGCCGGACAACGGATAACCGCTCCGGGCGGTTCCTGCGGACCATGTCGATGAGACGGTGCCGGGCCGCGTCAACGCATTCTGTGCCGCGCGTGCGAACAAGGACCGCGCATCGTGCGCAGCCGATTTAGTGCGCGTCCGCCTTTGGTGGACTCGGCGCGGTCGCGCGAGCGCTTCCCTCTCGACCGATCAGACTCTAGCGGGAGCCGCGAAAGAGGCTCCATCTGCCACGCGCGGTGCCTTTGGCCGCTTCCGGCGCCGCACGCGGATCTGTGCGCAGGCCGTCAGCATGTGGCGCGCGGCGCCCGCCTTCACCTGGGCGCACGATCTCGACCTCGGCATCTTCTTCCGCTGGCAGCACCGCGTCGCGATAGACCCGCGGCCCGTGCCGGCCTGCCTCGGCGGGGCGACCGCTGGTGCTGGAACCTGGGTCGATGATTGTGATCTCCGCGCCATCGTCATCGTCATCGTCGAGAGCGGCGTGTGGCTCGGGTGCCGGTTGCGGGGGCGCTGCTGCCGGCAGTACCGACGCCGGTGCGGCGGCTGCGGCGGAGACACTCTTGTTGACGGTCTTGGCTGCGGGTGGTGTGCCCGCAACGGTAGCAGGCGGCCGTGTGAGACTGTCGATCTCGGCTTCGAGGCGGGCCAGCCGGTCTGCGGCGTCGCCCGCGCTGAGGCCGCCACTCTTTGGCGCTGCGGCGTTGTTCTCGCCGGGCACGTCGGAGGACGTGGCCGCGGCGGCGCCGAGCCGGGCGAGCAGGGAGCTTGTGGGGGCCGCCGGGGGCGCGGGCTCCGATGCCGCCCGCCCGCGCTTCGAACTCGACTTTGCAGCCGGCTTGCCTGCTGCAGTGCCGGTGGTTGTGGCGCTGTCGCCCACGGCCTTGATTTTCACACGCCGCTTGGTGGTGGCCGGCTCTTCTGCCGCGGTTTGAGCGTTGGACAGAATGGAGATGGCAGCGCGTATCTGTGCGCGGGCCTCCGTGATCGGCCCACTCGGTTGCGCCGCGGCCATGGTGGCGAGGGCGGCGTCGATCGCTTCCAGATCGACGATCGCGCCGGCAAGGCTCGTGTGTTCCGACCTTTTGGTGCTCACCGCGCCTCATCCTCGGCATTGGCATCAGACCGCTGCGCTCCGAACCATCGGACGCGCGGCGATTTAATCCCATCCGGTCCCATTTTTACAGAGGACCACAGAAGCCGCTGCGAGGATATGCCGAGGAAAGTTGCGGCTGAGGGCGGCCCCAAAAGCAATCGGGCCGGCTGAAGACCGGCCCGATCTGCATGAAAACTCGCTGCACCTACCTGATTGGCCCGGTCTCCTTGTGCAGCCTCGTGGGGCTGGGGGGCTGAGAAATACGAAACCGCGCTTGGAGACCGGGCCTAGAGGCAACGTCAACCTTATCGACGCACTTTGCGGCGCGGCGAGGACCGGATTTTGGCCAAATGGCGATATCGCGGTCTGTGCACAAGGTGCGCTCCGCAGCCTCGGGAGGACTCCAATGGCTATTTTACCACCTTTGTTGATGTGTCTAATATTTTGATAAATATATATAATATTCGGATGCGGCAGGGCGGTCCGGAGCGGGGGAGCGAAAGATGCCCCGGCAATCCGCCGCGCATTAAGACTTATGGCCGAAAGAGCCAAAAGACTGAGCAAGCCAGCGGCCGCGCGCCATTGCTTTTGACGACGAGCCCTGAATGCAGCCGCGTGCGGGCTCAGGCGATGGGGCGGCGGCCGGCCTTGGCGCGGCTCGCCAGCACCTTGTCGATGCGCCTGCCATCAAGGTCCACGACTTCGAAGGTCCAGCCGCGGGCGTCGACCATCTCGCCAACCTTCGGCAGGTGCTGGAGATGGGAGAGCACGAACCCGGCGACGGTCTCGTAGGCGCGTTGCTCAGGGAGGTCGATGCCGATCGTATCAGCCATCTCGTCGACCGCCATGCCGCCGGCGAGGAGCCACGATCCGTCCGCACGCTCGACCGCCTGCGGGTCATCGTCCTCGCTGTCCGACTTGAATACGTCCGCGATCGCTTCGAGGATGTCGGCTGGGGTCACCAGTCCCTCGAAGTTGCCGTACTCGTCGTGGATGAGCGCCATCGGCACTTCCGCGTCGCGCAGTACGGCGAGCACGTCGAGCGCGTCCATGGTCTCGGGCACGACCGGCGCTTTGCGGATGTGTGCGCGCACATCGAGCTTCTGGTCGGTGAGGATGCCGGCGAGCAACTCACGCGTCTGCACGACACCGAGGAGCGCATCCGACGAGCCTTCACCGACGGGCAGTCGAGAGTGCGGCGTGGTAATGAGGCGCTGTCGGATGTCGGTTTCCGCGGCGTTGATATCGATCCAGTCGACATCGGTGCGTGGCGTCATCAAGCCGACGACGGCGCGATCCGCAAGGCGCATCACGCCGGAGATGAGCGCGCGCTCGCCGCGCTCGATAACCCCTGACGTCTCCGCTTCGAGGATCATCGCCTTGATTTCCTCGTCGGTGACGCGGCTTTCGGACTCCGTCGATTGGCCGAGCAGGCGGAAGACGAAACGCGTCGAGGCGTCGAGCAGCCAAACCGCCGGTTTGCCGATGCTGGCAACGGCCGTCATGAAGGGCGCCACCATGCACGCGATGCGCTCCGCATTGCGCAACGCCAGGTTCTTCGGCACCAGCTCGCCAATGATCACCGAGAGATAGGTGACGATGACGATGACGCCGAGATAGCCGAGCGGGCCAGCGGCGCGCGTCGGGACACCGAGCGCCCTCAATGCATCGCCCGCGTCCTTGCCGAACGCTTCACCCGAGTAGGCGCCGCTGATGATGCCGATGAGCGTGATGCCGATCTGCACGGTCGAGAGGAAGCGGCCGGGATTGGTGGCGAGCGCGATCGCGGAGGCGGCGCCAGGGTGCGAGCTTGCTGCCAACGCGCGCAAACGCGGAATGCGCGCGGACACAACCGCCAGCTCGGACAACGCGAATACGCCGTTGAGGAGAATAAGAGCCAGAACGATGAGAAGTTCGATCACGTCAATGCTGGCTGACGTGGAAGCGTCCAAGCCACTCCGTATTGTTCAGGGAAATCTTGATATGGCACGCGTGGCGCGCCGTCAATGCGATGCCGCCATCATGTGAACGGCCGGACCCGCGAGGATCCGGCCGCTGAAATGTGAGACATGTCCAGGGCGAGCGGCCCCTCGGCTGTCGTTTTTGGATCAACGCTCGATGTTGAGCTGGCGCTTCAACTCGTCGATCTCTTCCTTGAGGCGACCGTCGCTGCTGATCTCGCCGTCGATCTTGCGGATCGCGTGAAGTACGGTGGTGTGATCTCTATCGCCGAACCGACGGCCGATCTCTGGAAGTGAGCGCGTCGTCAGTTGCTTGGCGAGGTACATGCCGATCTGTCGCGGCCACACGACCGAGCGGTGCCGCCGCGGCGAAAGGATATCGGATTTCGATACGCCATAGTGCCGCGAGACGAGCCGCAGAATGTCCTCGATCTTGATCCGGCGCGGTTCGATGCCGTTGACGAGATCGCGGATCGTGGTTTCAACGAGATCGAGCGTGATGCGCGTCTGCGTGTACTGCCACGTCGCATAGAGCCGCGTCACAGCACCCTCGAGTTCACGGCCGCTCTCCGTGAGCTTGTCGGCGAGCAGGTCGATCACTTCGCGCGGGATCTCGAAGGACGGATCCTGGCCGCGCTTCTCCTGAATGCGGCGCTCGAGAATCTTCAGGCGCAGATCGCGGTCGTGGCTGTTGATCTCGGTGACGAGACCGCGCTGCATCCGCGACCGCATCCGGTCGTTGAGGCGCACGAGCTGGCTGGGTGCACGCGCCGAGGCGACCACGAGCTGACGGCCGCCGTCGAGCAACGCGTTGATGATGTGGTCGAACTCGAGCTCTGTCTGCTCGCCGTGCATGAACTCGAGGTCGTCGACCAGCAGCAGGTCGATGAGCCGGAAGCTTTCCTTGAACGCCATCGCGTCCTGGGCCTTGAGGGCTTCGACGAACTGGAAGCGGAAGCGCTCCGCCGTCATGTAGACGACGTTGGCCGAGGGCTGGCGGCGGCGCACTTCCCACGCAATCGCGTGCAGAAGATGCGATTTGCCGTGCCCGACGGAGGCGTGGATGTAGAGCGGGTTGTTACCGCGCGCGTCCTCCGGCACCGTCTCGGCGACCTGCATCGCGCCGGCGTGGGCGATACGGTTGGCGGCGCCAACGACAAAGCTCTCGAAGGTGTAGCGCGGATCGAGAGGCGAGCCTTCGAGACCGGCGACGCCCGTGCGCGAGCCGACGCTCGCCGTGAAGCCCGGAACCGAGACGGCGATCGGGTTGGCCTCGCCCGGCTTGCCGTGCGGTGCCTGATAACCCTTGTCCGACCGCGCCGCCGCGATGTTCGCCTGTGCCACTGGCGCGGTCGCGACCGGCGTGCGGATCTTGACCTCGACGCGCTCGATGCCGTCGAACTCGATCGCGGCGCAGCGCTGGATGGCGTCGAGATAGTGCGTCTCGAGCCAGTTCTTGAGGAACTTCACGGGCACCGTCACGGTGAGCGTGCCGCCATCGAAGGCGGCGAATTCGAGCGAGCCGAACCAGCTCGAATAGACGTCGTCACCAAGGGTGGCCTTCAGCGCCTGGCGGACCCGCTGTCCGCGCGCATTGATGCCGTTGTCCGCTTTCTTCGGCAGCCCCTCTGAACCGTCTGTACCATTTGTCATCGTATGCACCCCACCATTTGACAATTCATGCGCCTTCAGAACCGATCACGCTTCGGCACAGACAGCGCGAGCCCGCAGCTGCCGGTTGCCTCCTCCCGAGCGTTGAAACCTGTCCTGGCCCTCGTGTGCCGCGTCAGCCCTGTAGCCAGGGCAAACCCGCAGCCTTCCAACCGGCAATCGTGCCGCGCCGCCTTTGCGGATCGAGCGGACCCTCGAAGCCGTCCGCCACGTTGTGGCAATGTGCGAAGCCCTGTGCCGCGATGGCCCGTGCAGCCATCAGGCTTCGCCCGCCGGAGCGGCAGATGAAGAAAAGCTCGCTGCTTGGGTCCGCACCTATCGCGGCGAGCTGCTCAGCTACCTGCTCCACAAACGCCGGGTTGAGACGGTTATCGGGAAACGTCTGCCATTCCACCAGCATCGGCTTGCGACCGATCCCGGACAGATCCGGCATCCCGACAAAGGCCCATTCCGATCGAGTCCGCACGTCGATCAAAACGGCCTTAGGGTTGGCCGCCAGGGCCTCCCACACATCCCTCACCGGTACGTCGTCAACCGCACCAGAATCAAACGCCACACACAGTCTCCGTGGTAGTTCTCTCAACAGAAGCATCGTGCAGCACGGCTGCACGCCGCAACTGTGCAAGCATTCGACAAGTACAATGAGCGCCATCAGGCAGGATGGCCTGATGTTTGACGCGAATACTACAACGCTTGTTGACCCCGTCGCCGAGTGCAGACTGCGGCCTGCATTCGGTATGCCTGCATTTTACTCCCCGAAGCGGCGCCAGTTGGCCTCAGCGCCGCCCCGTTAACCGCATAGTAACCATAGGCCACCAGCCTGACGCAAGCCCGGACTTTGTGCCGACGTCGTCCTAAGGGGTCCCGCAGGGTCCGCGAGAGCCGGCGCATCGATCGCAATCGTCTACGGATGAAGACTCCGGCCTGTGGAGAAGCCCGTTGAGAATCCGAGCTGAATCGGGGGCGATGGAAGGCGTCCCGCAGACGAGAACGGCGCCCTCGAAGGGGCGCCGTTTGAATCATGTTTTGCTTTGAGTGAGTGTAAGGAAGCTGCTGCAGTGCCGATGATGCGATCGCTTCCTGATGTCACAAAATCATCAAATATCAGAGGATTGATCCACGGGGCTCGAAGGCATTGCGAGTCGCTGAATGTGGCGTTCGCGCCACACAAGCCCCCGCAGCGCGGCGTGGATCAAATTCCTCAATCAGTTCGCGCTCGCAGCGCCGATGGTCTTGATCCGGGCCGCCAGGCGCGACACCTTCCGGGACATCGTCTTCTTGTGGACGACACCCTTCTGGGCCGACTTCATCATCACCGGCTCGGCGGCCTTCAGCGCGGTTTCCGCAGCGGTCTTGTCGCCCGATGCGATCGCCGTCTCGACGGCGCGTACGGTCGAGCGCAGACGCGAGCGGCGGGTCTTGTTGATCTCGGTCCGCTTGATCGTCTGGCGCGCCGCCTTCTGCGCCGACTTGGTATTGGCCATTACTGTCGTCCTTCCTGGATGTTGAACCTGGTGTCAGGCACGCTGCGATCCCGTGATCGTCTCAGACGGGCCTGTCGCGTGCCTCAAATGCCATGTACCGCCCGTAGCCTTCGGCCAGGGCGGTTCGCTGGGCAACCCTATAGAAGAACGCCGGGGCTGCGGTCAACTGGCTGACTGCGGAAATGGCCATAGCGGTCGCTGCCACCGTGCGTCCGGGCGGGGCCTCGGCGATGGGCGCTTATGGTTTATCCGGTGGCGGATCCTTGGCCGCGGCGCCCGGGGTGCGCCGCATCAACTCGCCCAGGAAGTCCCGCACGCGGACCGGGGGGGCTTCGATGAACGGGAGGGGGCGGGTTACCTCGACCGCCGCGGCGCCGATGCGGGCGGTCAGCGCGCCATTGAAGATGCCCTCGCCAAGCCGCCGCGACAGCCGCCGCACAAGATCCTGGCCCAGAAACTGCCCCAGCAGATCGTCGGTCAATGCAACACTGCCGGTGGCGACGATGTGGGTCACGACCATGCGGGCGAGGCGCGCGGTCCCGGCGAAGCCCGGCCGCCCGCCGTACAGGCCCGCCAGAGTGCGCAGGAGGCGGAGGTTCTCGACCAGCACGTATCCGACGGACACGAATGCCGCCGGGCTCAGCGCCGTCACCACGCTGACGCGCTTCGCTGACTTGGCCACGACCCGGCGTGCCTCGGCATCGATGACGAGGAGGACATCACGGTCGGCGAGCCGCATCAGGTCGCCTGGATCACGGACGTCCCGCGCGTGCTCGTCGAGGCGCGCGAGGTGCCAGCGCAACTCAGGCCGGCCAGCGAGCATCCGCCGGATCGCCTGCACGGCCTCGCGCTCCTGTCCGACGTCCTTCTCACGCAGCGCCTTCTCCGCGGCCGCCTTGATCGCGCCGAGGCGGCGCAGGCGCACGAAGCCGATGAGTTCGCGCAGGATCAGCATGACCAGCGCGACGAGAATGAAAACCGCGAGACCGAAGGAGACCCAGCCGATCCAATCTTCACGGGCGAGCGCCACGGACGTGAAGCGTGCAAACCAGACTCCGAACGCGATGCTGGCGAGTGCCGCCATCGCTGACAGAAGCCACGTCCCCCAGCGGAGGCCGCGCCCGACATCATCGAACGTCGGGAGTTGGAGACCGGCTGGCAACGCCGGCTTCGGCGGCGGGCCGCCCGCCGCGTCGGCTGTGTCGTTTACGGATGTCACCGGCTCGACGATCTCGGCATCGTCGGGCGAGAAGGCGCGCGGGCGGCGCGGATCGGTGCTGGCTTTGGAGTTCATTGGAGCTGGTCTCCGATCAGGAACTCCATCGCGCGATCGAGGCGGACGTGCGGCCACGGCGCGACGATGCCAGAAGGACTGTCGGTCGCAATCCGGGGCGGATTGAACCGCACCACGTGGACCGCATCCTTGAAGGCGTCCGGCATGGCGGCCAGATCGCTGAGATCGAGCGTCGGCAGGTCACCCGGAAATACCGCCGCGCTGGCCGTGCCGTTGAATACCTTGCCGCCGATCGTCTCGCCCGCCATCGGTGTGCCGATGATGCAGGGGAGGCGCTGACCGTCGCGCGTGACCTCGCCCTCTTTGGTCGCGCGCAGCGCCGCCAGCGCGAGCGCCTTGATCTCAGCGCCGGCACCGACCGCGCGTGCCTCTGCCCGCGCCGTGAGCGCCCCGAGGATCGCTTCGAGGCGGTCGTGGTTGGCGCTGTGCAGGTGATCCGCTTTGGTGGCGGCGAAGGCGATGCGGTCGATGCGCGGCGCGAACAGCTCGGCGAGCCAGCTTGCCTTGCCGGGCCTGAACGCGGCGAGGACCGATGTCAGGGCCGCTTCGAGATCGGTGATGCCGCTGGCGCCGCTGTTGAGCGCGGAAAGCGCATCGACCAGCACGATCTGGCGGTCGAGGCGGCTGAAGTGATCGCGGAAGAAAGGCCGCACCACATGGGATTTGTAGGACTCGTAACGCCGCTCCAGCATCTGCGCCAGTCCGATGCGTGCGATGGGGGCGTCGGCGGGGAGAGGGAAGAATGTCAGCAGCGGCGAGCCCGCGAGATCGCCCGGCAGCAGGAAGCGGCCCGGTCCCGCAACTGACAGCGTCGGGTCGGCCGCGCGCGCAGCGACGAGGTAGTCGGTGAAGAGCTTCGCACCCGTAATTGCGATCTGTTCGTCCTGCGACGACGCCGGCTCAACGCTGTCGAGGAAGGAAAGGAAGGCCGCCGTCGCGGGCGTTGCGCGACGCGCTGCCCGCGCGAGGGCCAGCGCCTCCGCCGACCACGCTGCGTAACCCTGGCTCATCATGGGCAGGTCGACCAGCCACTCACCCGGATAATCGATGATGTCGAGGTGCAGGCGGTTCGGCAGCAGCGTGCGCCGGAGGCGGCTCGCGGAGGTGTACTCGATCGTGACGCGCAGCTGGCTGATCCGCTTCGTGCTCTCCGGCCACTCGGGCGGATCGCGTGACAGTGCCGCAAGGTGCGCCTCGTAGGCAAAACGCGGCACCGTATCGTCGGGCTGCGGCTCGAGATAGGCGCGGATCAGCCGCTGCTCGCTCGCGACCGAGAAGAAGGGGAGCCGCCCGCCGAGCGTCAGGTTGCGCACCAGCGCGACGATGAAGACCGTCTTGCCCGAGCGCGACAGGCCGGTCACGCCGAGGCGCACGGTCGGCGTCACGAGATCGGCGAGATAGCCGCCCGCCTCGCGCAGCATCGCGCCGGTTGCCTGGGTGACGGAGGAAAGGGGCAAGGGGTGATGGTCCTGTTATCTCGTCGCGCGTCGTTGTGGAGCGGATTGCTTTTTCTCCCTCTCCCCGCTGGGGCGGGGAGAGGGGATCTGTCGCGGCTCGGGCTGTCGGCCGTCCGCTTTACAGTTTTCGATGACTAGCAACCGGGATCAGTTCTCG
>CAZKZT010000115.1:0-10254 GCA_964557265.1 uncultured Hyphomicrobium sp. | reverse complement strand
GACCTTCGCCTTCGGAGGGCGACACTCTATCCAGCTGAGCTACGGGCGCTGAGACCGCCTCTGATACAGCATCCGCTCCCCGAGGGCAATTGCGGCGGGGCGCGTGCTGGGCGATGCGCACAGTGATCGTGCCGAAACAGCCGTTCGCTCGCTAAGTCTTTCAAGGGATTGGTGAAAAATACTCTCCCGCCGATTGCCGGTTGCTGGCATCATAGTTGCGAGCCCCGAACGAGCATCACGCCGGGGCTTTCCGCCGACAGGGAAGGAAGCTAGGCGGCGCCTGCCGCCGCGCCCAGCGATATCGAGGTCGATCCGTGAATCTCTCCGAGACCGTGCGCCGTGTCGCCCGCCGGCTGCCTGAGCAGCCCGCGATCACGTCCGACGAAGGCACGATCAGCTACGCGACGCTCGAAACGAGGATTGGTCAGCTCGGCAGCGGCCTGCGTGATCGCCTCGGGCTGCCGCGCGGCGCCCGCGTCGGGATCGCAATGGAGAACTGTGCGGCGTTCTTCGAGGTTCTTTACGGCATCTGGCGGGCGGGTCTTGTGGCTGTGCCGATGAACGCCAAGCTGCATGAGAAGGAAATCGCCTTCATCCTCGCCGATGCCGCGTGCAGGGCTTGCTTCTGCACGCCCGATCTGGCCGATCGCGTCGGAGCCGTTGCGGACTTCGCGCCTGGATCGCCAGGGATCATTGCAACCGGCAGCAGGGACTATGTGGCGCTGTTCGCGGGGGACGGTGTTGGCGAGGCCATGAGTGCGCCAGAAGACGAGGCGTGGCTGTTCTACACGAGCGGCACCACCGGCCGGCCGAAGGGCGCAATACTCACCTTCCGCAATCTGCTGTTCATGGCGCACACCTACTACGCCGATTTCGATCACCTCGATGAGCGCGACACGATGCTTCATGCGGCGCCGCTGTCGCATGGCTCTGGGCTCTACGCTATTCCGCACCTCGCCAAGGGATCGCACAACGTCATCACATCCGGCTCGTTCGAGCCCGATCGAATCTACGAGGCACTGGCGCGCTACCAGAATGTCTCCATGTTCGCGGCGCCGACCATGGTGTCGCGGCTGATCAATCATCCGCGAGCCGGATCGGCAGATACCAGCGGCCTGCGCACCATCATGTTCGGTGGCGCGCCGATGTACGTGAGCGATCTCAAGAAGGCGCTACAGATTTTCGGGCCGAAGCTGGCGCAGCTCTATGGCCAGGGCGAGTCACCGATGACGATCAGCTACGTCTCGAAGCGGATGCTTGCCGATATCGAACACCCGCATTGGGAGGCGGCCCTTGCGTCGTGCGGCGTGCCGCGTACCGGTGTCGACGTGAAGGTTGTCGGCGAGGATGGGCGCGAGCTACCCGTCGGCGAGATCGGTGAAGTCATCACGCGATCGGACTGCGTGATGGCCGGCTACTGGAACAATCCCGCTGCCAATGCGAGCGCGCTTCGTGACGGCTGGCTGTGGACGGGTGACATGGGCTTCGTCGACGCCGAAGGCTTTCTCACGCTCAAGGATCGCTCGAAGGATATGATCATTTCGGGCGGGTCCAACGTCTATCCGCGCGAGATCGAGGAGGTGCTGCTGACGCATCCGATGGTGCTTGAATGCGCCGTCATTGGCCGCGAACACCCCGACTGGGGCGAGGAGGTGGTCGCCTTCGTCGTGCCGCGCGTCGGTGCGGAGGTCACAGTGCAGGCGCTCGACGCGCTCTGCCTCGAGAACGTCGCGCGCTATAAGCGCCCGCGCGACTACCGGATCGTCGAGAGCCTGCCGAAGAACAGCTACGGCAAGATACTCAAGACCGATCTGCGCGAGCGCCTGAAAGACGCGGGCAAGGGCTGATGCGGCGGGGCGTGCGGCTTTGCGCGCCGGCCAATGTCAGCAATGTCTCAGCAGAGCGCGGGGCCGACCGGGCCGGTGTTGCCGGGTTTGCCGTTTGGCAGTGCCGCCAGGCTGTCGGTCGCAAGGGCGGCGAGCGTGAGGTAGGGCTCGGTGCGCGACCACAGCCGGTCGAAGGCGCGCGACGCGGCGAGTGCGGCGTCGGGTGCGCCATCGGTGAACTGTTCGAACAGATCGCGCCGGGTAATGTCGCGGCGCAGGCTGTCGCCGAACCAGACCGATGCGCCGGTAACGATGAGCTGCTCATGGGCGTCGCGCAGGCGCGGATTGCGCACGATGCGCACTTCAGTCTGTCCGGCTTCGCTGTCGGCGCTGTCGGTCATGAACTGGTCGACCAGCGTGCCTTCCTCAGCGAACACGAGGCGAACCTTCACGCCATGGGCCGCAAGCATCGGGCGCAGCGCGGTGAGCGCGCGGGCCACCGGGCTTTCGCCGCAACGCGCCACGGCGAGCACGGTCATCCCATGACCGGCAGCGGCGGCCTCTACACTTGCAGTCACGAACGCGGTCAGGCGGTGCTCGCGAGCATCCAGGAGATTGGTTTGGCTCGTCGGGGGCACTTTGATCTGCATGTTAGTCCCTTTGATGTGCCTAAGACGGACTGCGGAGAGCAGTCCAAATGCGCTCGTGACATGGAGCATCGCGTCGGCGCTCGGTGCCACCTGCTCCATTAGCAACCGATGGGGTTAAAAGTTGATTAGAAGCCGGGCCAATCTGGGGCGCTTCAGCGGCGCCCGCTGGGCGGAAGGACTTTATCCGCAGGAACGTATAGTGCATGTCCGCCGTGCAATGACCCGCGCAGCCAGGATCCTTGATTGACACCCGGAACGTCGCGCGGCATCGCTGGGAAGCCTTCTGGCCGCATGGCGGCGAGTGGAAGAAGTGCTTGGGGGCAGAGTGGAAATCGCGATTCTGGACGTGTTTTGGATTGTGCTCGCGCTCGCCGTGGCCGGTCTCGCGATGGGCTTTCTCGCGGGGCTGTTCGGCATCGGCGGTGGCGGTATTGCGGCGCCAGTTCTTTACGAAGCGTTTGCATTGCTCGGCGTCGATCCGACCGTACGTATGCATCTCGCGCTCGGCACCGCGATGGTGGTGATGATCCCGACATCCTGGCGTTCGTTTCAGGCACACCGCGCGCGCGGCGGCGTCGACATGGACGCGTGGCGGCGCCTGGTGTTCGGCGTCCTGGCCGGCGTTGTCGTGGGTGCGGCGATCGTGAGCGTGGTGTCCGGGGTCACCCTCAAGGTGGCATGGATCGCCTTCTCGTTCAGCATGGCGGCGAAGCTCTGGTTCGGCAAGGACAGCTGGCGTTTCGGCGATGCCCTGCCGCCGAAGCCGATCGTGGAGCTGTGGGGCGTCTGCACGGGAACAGTGTCGACGATGCTCAGCATCGGCGGCGGTGCCTTCATTACGCTGATGCTGACTCTGTATGGCCGCTCGATCCAGACCGCAGTCGGCACCGCCGCGGGTATCGGGCCGGTGATCGCAATACCGGGCGCGATCGGCTTCGTCTGGGCCGGCTGGGGCGTCCCCATCCCGCTGCCGCTGACGGTCGGTTACGTGAGCCTGATCGGCGCCGCCGCCCTGATCCCGACCAGCGTGCTCGCCGCGCCATGGGGCGTGCGGATGGCGCACGGCATCTCGCGGCGCAAGCTCGAGATCGGTTTCGGTTGCCTGCTCGCCACGATGGGCGCGCGGTTCCTCGTCAGTGTGCTCAGCGGCCACTGACGCGCTTGAAAAAACGCCACCCGAAATGAACATTGTGAGCCTAACGCGCTCGAATTGTTGCCATTTTCTCAGCGCGTAGTCTCGTTGCCCGTTGCGTTGATTCGGGGCTCGGCCATCGCCAGTCGCGCGCAGAGCGCAGGCTACGGACTGTGGCCGGGGGCGGGGGTAATCACATCAAGTTCTGCGTATTCAGGGCCGGCTTGCCGTCCCTTACGTCAACTCGTGCGCAGGTGGACCACGCCATGGATCCCAACATCATCGTCATGATCACGATGCTCTCGCTCCCGAATGGCGATAGCGGCGTGCACATAAAACCTTACGAGACGGTGGCCGCCTGCGCGAAGGCCGCCGAGATCGAATCGACGGACCCCGTCGTCGCCCACGTCCAGTGTTCCTCGCTCACCGACGGCAATCTGACGCTGAGTTTCAAGCGTGCTCTCAAGCAGCCGGCCATTCAGCAGCGGTCCGGCCATGTCGCGGGTTGATCGTACCCTGAGGCGGTCGCGTCAATGGCGCGTCCAGAGACTGTCCCAACTTCCACGCCGACGCATAAGGACCCATGCCATGACCGAGGATCTCATCCCGGCACCCGAGCGCGCCTGCCCCGAGGCGGTCGCATACGATCTGATGCGCGATATTCTGCTCGACGATCCGCGCCGCCCGGCACCGAGCAGTCCGGACTTCAG
Source organism: uncultured Hyphomicrobium sp. (assembly GCA_964557265.1). Classification (GTDB taxonomy): domain Bacteria; phylum Pseudomonadota; class Alphaproteobacteria; order Rhizobiales; family Hyphomicrobiaceae. The sequence continues at coordinate 5,936 of CAZKZT010000115.1, read as the reverse complement.
GCCGTATCTTCTCGACCTCTACGCCGAATGTCTTGCGGCGGTGCAAGGCGAGCGGGTGCGAGGCCACGGAACCGCAGCGCCGCGCCCGGCGTCGCCTCTGCGTGAGCGGGATCGGCGCGAGCCCATGTCCGCCGCAAACGCTGCGCAGCCAAATTGAAGCGACGGAGGCGACCCTGCCACGCCCTCAGGTGCTGACGGACTTCGGCCAGCGGACGAGGAATTTGGCGCCCCTCTGCTGAGAGGCGTCGGAGAAGAGTTCGACGCTGCCGCCCAGGCGGTCGAGCGTCCGGCGTACGAGCGCGAGGCCTACACCCGAGCTGTCATGGCGGCTCGGGTCATCGCTCACTTTGTGGAACGGCATGAAAACGGCGGCGTGCCACTCGCGCGGGATGCCGGGGCCATCATCGGCAATGGTGATCTTGAATGCGCTGCCGCCATCTTCGGCAATCACGCTGACCTTGCCTGTCGCCCGGTCGTGGTGCTTGATCGCATTGTCGATCAGGTTGCGCAGAACCAAGTCGAGCGGCGCGGCGAGCGTGTGCAATAGCGGCCAGTCGCCGTGGACCTCGATCGCGATTCCGGCCGGCCGCGCAATGCCCGCGACGATGTCGCCGATCAGCGCCCGCGTATCGACCATCTCGAGGGCATCCGACTTCTGACCGATCCGCGCATAAGCGAAGAGCCCGTCCAGCATCGCCCGCATGCGCACCTCATGCCCGGCGATCGCCGTGAGCTTCGCTTGCGCGCTTTCGAGGTTCCCGGCGGCGAGATCGCTTTCGGCTTGGGCACGATCGTAGCGCAATGCGCGCAAGGGGGCCTTGAGGTCGTGCGAGACGACGTGAGCAAACTCTTCGAGATCGCGATTGGCCAGTGCCAGCTCGAGATTGGCGCGCTGAATCTCAGCGGATTTTTCGCGCACCGCCGCTTCCGCGATCGCGCGCCCGCGCATTTCAGTGCTCAGCTCCGCCTCGAACGCTGAGTGATCGATGGCGTGGCGCACGAACACCAGATAGCGCTCATCCGCCGCCATCCAGTAGACATCGATGCTGACGCGCGGCGGGTTGTCCGTGCCGAGGTTCATGACGATGTTCGGCACTGTGATGCGACTGTCGCCGCGCTCGCGCAGGTCTGCGATATCGTCCTCGAAGCCCTTCAGCGCGATCATGCTGTCGGTGAGCGGCCGATCGACGACAACGAAATCGACGAGCGGACCATGGCGATGACGCACCATCAGCGCCGTATCGATCCAGACGAGCCCGAACGATTGCCGGCTGGCGAGGAAACGCCCCGCTGCATTGAGAAGGGCGTCGGTGGCGGTCTGATCTTCAGCCTTCACGGCGCAGGATCGAGGTTGCAGCCTGGACGAAGGTGTCCTCGACATTGGAACCCGTCTTGGCGGAGGTGAAGACGATCGGTTGCTGGAATTCGTGAATCTTCTGCGGAAGTTCCGGCAGCTCGCCTTCCGCGAGCAGGTCGGCCTTGTTGGCGATGAACGAGAAGTGCCGGCCAGGCAGTGCGTCCTGGAAACCTTCGGCCAGATTGACCATGGTCTCCAGAGTCCCGCGCCGCTTGAGGTCGCCAATGATCAGCGCGGCCGAAGCCCCCTTGATGTAGACGTGGCGGAAAATGTTCTGACCGAAGTTGCCGTCGGTGTCCCACACGATCAGTTCGATCGACTGGTCGCCAGCGGGGCCCGCGCGCGTGATCGGTACGCGATAAAGTTCGACGCCGAACGTCGATTTGTATTCGGTCTCGAACTGTCCGCGCACGAGGCGGCGGATGAGAGATGTCTTGCCGACACCGATCTCGCCGAGCAGCATCACTTTGCGTGAGATCATGGCGCCTCGCCGACGAAGATGGGCTCGAACGTAACGCGTCGGTTCGGACTCGATACACCGCTTCTGGCACTGATGTCGAGGATCGCGGCGCGGCCGACAGGGCGCAGGCGAGCCGCGTGAATTCCACGCTGTGCGAGTTCGGCGACTATTTTCTCCGCACGTGCCATCGCGAGCGTCAGATTGCGCTCATTGGTGCCGCGCTCGTCGGTGTAGCCGACGACGCGGACGGGAGCGGTGGTTCGGCGCATCAGCGCAGCGAGTGCGTCGAGCGTCTCGTCCGCTTCGCCCTGGTCGCGCACCGCTGTGCCATCCGAGAAGAAGATGGCGTGTTTCTGCATCCAGGCCTCGAGATCCCGGCCCGCATCCGGCTTAGGCGCGAGATCGGCGAGCTGGCGGCGAACCTCCTGAAGCTGCGTTTCGACAGTCGCGCTCCTGGCGGTTTCGCCGAGAGACGTGGCGATGCCGTCGACGGTCGTCGCGAGCGACGCAAGGCGCGATTGGATGGCCGTGAGCTGTTCGCGGAGTCGCGCAGTTTCATTGGCAAGGCCGGCGTTCTCGGCGCCTGGAACGACACCGATTGCCTCGCTGATCACGGCCTTCGGTGCGATTGCTTTGAGGCGCGCCACGATACTCGTGCGAGTGTCACCCGATGGCGCGAGGCCGCTGACCTCGATGCGCTCGCCGCCGGGCATGACGGTCGCGCGTGCAGGGTAGCCCTTAAGATCCGGCGTCTCGGCGATCACCCGGTCGACGGCGGCCTGCAGCGTGCTGGTCTGGTAGCTGGTGTAGGCCTGCCAGCCGAAATAGGCGGCGAGGGCCAGCCCGATCAGCCACAGCAGCGCGCGCAGCGGACGAAGACCGGAACGCGTGCGCTCCTTTCGGTGCTGTTCCTCGCGTGTCGCGATGCCGTTCTCGAGACGGGCGGCGAGTGCAGCGAGGTCGGGCGCACCTGGAGTCCCGTTCTCCTCCTCCAGCGTCCGCAGGAACTCTTCGTCGAGCAGCATCTGGACGCCGGCGCCGGCTTCGCCCCGGCAGCGGGCAGCGAGCAGATGAATCGGCGAGCCGCGCAGATAGATCGTGTGGGCACCGAAGTCGATCGTGCGCAGGCCCGCCTTGTCGGCTTCGTACACTTCCTCGATGAAAGCGGTCATGGCCGTCAGCAATCCGCCGACCAGAGCGTCGCGATCGTCGGAGGCGGCCGTTGCGCCGTCGAGCGTCGGTCGCACCCAATGGGCGAGCAATTCACCAGAGCCACGACGAATGAGATGCAACTCGTCGACCTGAAAGCGGCCGGTGTCCGCGAGCGCCAGCTCGGCCATCGAGCGTCCGGTGGTCCAGCTTCGCAGCCGCAGCATGACACGGTTCTGCGTCAGCCCCTGCTCGAGACGCCGGTTGATGTCCTCCATGAGATCGCGAATGGCACTGCGCACGTAGTCGCGCACCATGACGCCGATGTGCGGGTAGAGCTTCGCGGGCAGCGCGTCGGCACTCGCCTCGACCTCGGTGCGCACGGTGCGTACGACCAGCGGCGCGAGCGCGTCGGCGACCGGGCGATGGTTCGTCGCCTCTGCCTCGCGCAGCGCGCCGTCGAGCGTCGCGGCGACGCTGCGCCGGAAGCTCGCGTCGGAGCCGGCGCGCGCGGCAACCTCCTCGAGCCGGGCGGCGAGGCCCCGGATCTCGTCGCTCTCCTTATCGAAGAGCAGCTCCTTGAGCTTGATAACGCTGTTCTGGGACATGCTGGTTTGGCGGTCGGTTCTTTCGAGACCGCGTCGGCGCTAGATCGTGCCGCCGCGTGTCCGTCGAGCAGCCCCCACTGCCGTTCGGTCATCCATGAGAAATGCGCCGGATGCGATCGCCGAGCTCGAAGATGCTCCGCGACAGCTCGTCGAAAGACGTGCGGCGCTCGGTCGTATGCTCGGTTGCCATCGCTTCGACGCGCGCCTGGATCGCATCGAGCTTGCGATGCAGGCCGACTTCGAGCTCCTTGAACTGAGCCTCGAGGCTCTTGAGACGCGTATCGTGGTCGCGCTTGAACTCGCCGTACAGCAGATCGCGGATCTGCTCCAGCTTGTCGTCGACGGCCCCATCCGCGACTGCACCGTTGCGCAGTTCGGTCCGCGAGGTCGCGTTCATCCTTCCTCCCTCCACGATCTGGCTACTCCACTGATATGTGCACAGAATGCGGCGGTTTAGCACAACACCTGCGCCATAGTAGCCTGAATTAAGCCCTCCCTTCCAGTGCCTTGGCCGATTACCCGCGAATTCGCCCGATTAACCTCGCTGTCCGCTCTCATCACGGAATGGTTGCCCGCGTGACGACCGCGCTGGGACTGGTAGAGTGACTGCGGTGTGGCTGCACGGTGAAGGCAGCAAAACCGACGAGGATTCGCCATGACGACGATCCGGACGCAGATCACTGCGGCGGCGGCCGCCGCCCTGCCGCTGAGAGACGGGCGCCTTTCGAGCCTGCAGTTCGAGGGGGACGGCATCGAGATCCGCCATTATGCGCCCCGCGGCGAAGATCGTCAGATCCCGCACGATCGCGACGAGTTTTACTTCGTCATCTCAGGCACAGGCAGCTACGAGCGTCGAGGGGAGCGGGTGTCGTTCGGGCCGGGAGACATGCTGTTCGCGGCTGCCGGCGAGGCGCACCGCTTTATCGATTTTTCCGCCGATTTTGCCACCTGGGTGCTCTTTTACGGGCCGACCAAGGCATGACTCCGCTCGATCTCCCGGGCGGACTGAAGAAGCATCAACAGAGGAAACTGTTCCCATGCGCGGGCTCGAAGGCAAGGCAGCGATCGTCACGGGCGGCGGCGGTGGTATCGGCAGCGCGATCTGCCGGCGGCTCGCCGAGGCGGGCGCCAGGGTTGGCGTGTTTGATCTCGACCTTGCGGCAGCCGGGCGGACGGTTGACGCGATCGCATCGAGCGGCGGCACCGCGAAGGCGTTTCAGGCTGACATCACCGACCACGCTGCCGTAACGCGCGCCGTCGAGGCCTTCGAGCACGACATCGGCCCGACCGATGTGCTCGTCAACAACGCGGGCTGGGACAAGTTCGCCTACTTCCTGACGACCGAGCCGGACCTCTGGCGCAAGATCATTGCCATCAACCTGGAGGGCCCGATCAATCTCCATCATGTGGTCCTCAAGGGCATGCAGGCGCGCCGCTCCGGCCGCGTCGTCAACATTGCGTCGGACGCGGGCCGGGTCGGCTCATCGATGGAGGCGGTCTATTCCGGCGCCAAGGGCGGCATCATTGCCTTCACGAAGACCATGGCGCGCGAGATGGCGCGGGCGGGCGTGACGCTCAATGTCGTTTGTCCTGGCCCGACCGAGACGCCGCTCCTCCAGGCGCTGACGGGCGCCGGAGACCAGGGGGCGAAGGTGAGCGAGGGGCTCAAGCGCGCCGTTCCGCTGGGCCGTCTGGGGCAACCGGATGATATCGCGGGTATGGTGGCGTTCCTTGCGAGCGACGAGGCGGGCTACATCACCGGCCAGGTGATCAGCGTTTCCGGTGGCCTGACCATGCACGGTTAGACGTCACGTCACGGGCGCTGTGGATACAAGGCAGGCAGGTGCAGGCGTTCGAACACGTTTACGACCGCGCAGCGGCGGTCTAGAACTGCACGACGCTGATCAAAATTCGGAACCATCCCGCACATGTTCAAGAAAATCCTCATCGCCAACCGTGGCGAGATCGCCTGCCGGGTCATCAAGACCGCCCGCCGGATGGGGATCAAGACCGTCGCCGTGTATTCCGATGCCGACGCGCAGGCGATGCACGTCCAGATGGCCGACGAGGCCGTCCACATCGGCCCGCCGCCCGCCGCCCAGTCGTATCTGCTGATCGACAAGATCGTCGCCGCCTGCAAGGCGACCGGCGCCGAGGCCGTGCATCCGGGCTACGGCTTCCTCTCCGAGCGCGAGGCGTTCCCTGTCGCGCTCGCCAAGGAAGGCATCGTCTTCATCGGTCCGAATCCCGGCGCCATCGCCGCGATGGGGGACAAGATCGAATCGAAAAAAGCGGCAGCTGCCGCCAAGGTCTCGACCGTCCCCGGCCATCTCGGCGAGATCGCCGACGCCAAGGAGGCGGT
>CAZKZT010000114.1:0-10284 GCA_964557265.1 uncultured Hyphomicrobium sp. | reverse complement strand
GCGGATCATCTCCTCGGTGTCCATCGCCATCAGGTTGCGGAACTTCATCGAGTTCGGCGTCAGCGTCGACTCATGCAGCGAGATGGTCGGGAATTCGAGCGCGAGCCCGCCTGCCGACGCGACGCCGCGCTTGATCGCTTCGATCAGCTCGGGGAAGTGGCGATGGCAGGGATTGAAGCGGCTGTGCGTGTTCGCGATGCCGACGACGGGGCGCGACAGCTCCTCCATCGAGAAGCCTTGCGAGCGGGCGAACGCACGGCGCATGTAGATCGAGAAGTCGGCGTCGCCGTAGTTGGCGAGCCCTTGGAGAAAACCCTTCTGCGGCACACCCGGCTTCGCCGCGTCCTTGCTCGCTTTGGCTTTGCTGCCCTTCGCGTCCTTCTTGTCCTTGCCTGCCATTGCTCGCGTTTCCCGTTGTTGGCCCGACGCCCCCGCGTCGCGCGTTAACCATTCGTTAGGATTTGCGTGGAAAGATTCTGTTAACCAAACCGCGCCTGTTCGCGGACCGCTTCGCCCAGGATCGTCATGACCACCGCTCGCCTCACATCGGGCCTCAACGAGGTCACGAACGACACCGGCCGCATCGCTTTCTGCGGTCCCTACGTGCTCGCCGCCATCACCGGCTTTCCGATCAGCCGGATGGAGGACGAGATCCGGACATTCCGCGAGATTCCGGCTCACCGCAAGCCGATCGTGAAAGGGACGGATAACGAGGAGGTCGCCGCCGCGCTCGCTCACTTCGGCTATCGCATGGAGATGACCGAGAGCTACATGCATCTTGAGCGCAAGCAGCGTCCGAGCCTGTGGACGTGGATGCAGAAGCCGCGCAGCGCCTGGACGCACTACATCCTCGCCATCCACAAGGGCCGGGAAGGCCACTGGGTGCTCGTGAAGGGCGTGAAGCTCTGCGACACCTACTCGGAAGGCCGCTGGCAGTTCGTCTGCGATGGCCCGCACAAGGGCGCCCGCATCATGGAAGTGTTTGCGGTGCGGAAGGACCTGGGGGTTTAGCTTTTGCTTGCCGCGGTCGCGTACGGCTCCGCCTACACGCGCCGCAGCTGCTGCCTCGCCGGTCGACGCTTCATGGGCGCGATCTTCGATCGCTACCGAAAAGGGAACGCTCGAAGAGCGCCTTGTTGGATACGACCGGGTAAGTGGCCGCGCCGGCGCCGGTAGGCGAAGCCGTCGGCGTCCGGCGCCACTAACAGAAAGCCGGAGCCGTACGCGCCCGCGGAAATCAACACTCCCGCTCCATGATCCGAGAAACCAGCGCGCCGAATACGAGCCCCCAGAACGGCGCGCCGATGTTGGCGATGGTGATGTCGCTTACCGTGACCAGGAACGCGACCAGCGCGCCGATGCCGAATGCGCCTTGGAACGAGGTCGCGAATGCGCTCTGCAGCACGCGCAGCATCGCGAGACCGGCAAGGGTGGCGATGAAGGCGGGCGGCGTCGCGAGCAGCAGCGCGGTAAAGAACGGCGCGAAGAGCCCGAACAACAGCGCGAGGATCCCGATCAGGACGGCCGCCGCGTAGTGCGTGCTGCGGTCGCGTCCGGTGGAGATGATGGCGTTCGATGGGCCCGCGAGGCAGGTCGAGACAGTGCCGACCAACCCTGCGACGATCGACCAGAGGCCGCAGGCCGCAGCGATGACATTGACCGGGGGCTCGTGGCCTGAACTACGCAACACTGCAATGCCCTGGCCGTTCTGCACGACGAGCACGCTGATGACGAGCGGGATGACCAACTCGATCAGTGTCGCCGGGGCAAACACCGGCATCACGAAAACGGGTGCGGCGAGCACCGCATCGCCGAGCTGCGGCAGCGGTCCGCTACGTGTCAGCGCGATCGCCACGACGCCGACAAGTAACGCGACGATCAGCGGGGGCAGCCGCTGGGCGAGCGGCGGATGCGCGGAAAGCGCGAGGAACGCCACCGTCATCGACAGCGCGATCGGCAGATCGATTTGGAACGCCTTCACCCAGTCGAGACCGAACGGCAGGAATACCCCCGCAACCATGCCCATCACGATCGGCATCGGCACGGCATCCATCACGCGCCGCACCACGCCAGTCAGGCCGAGCGCCAGCATCAGCACGCCCGCGACGATGAATGCGCCGACCACATCGGCGAAAGTCGCGTTCGCGAGCGCCGGCCCGACGAGAACGGTGCCGGGAATGCTCCAGAAGAACACGAGCGGGCGTCGATAGAGAACGCTGGCCGAGATCGACAGCAGACCGTTGAAGAAGAAGGCGCCGAAGATCCACGACGCAATCTGCGCTTCGCTCAAATGACCTCGTGCCGCCACGGCGAGAATGATCGCGACCGGTCCCGTGATCGAGAACGCGAAGGCAACGAGGGCGTTGATGGCATTCTCGGCGGAGATGTCCGCGAAGATTCGGGCGGGCCCTGGCAGCGGTCGCTGGATCGGTTCGAGGCTCATGTACGCCCTCTGGATGAGATTGGCGGTTTATCGGCTGACGGCATCGCAGTCATGCGTTTGGCCGTTTTCCACTTGCCTGCGCCGCGTGCGGGCCTCAATTTCTCACGCCGGGAAACGCAAAGATCGCACGCCAAGCGCCAACGCGCAGTCCACCAGGGAAGGGTCCGCAGATGAGTGCCGCAACGTCCGGCTCGGTGATCAACTACGACGATCTGCGCCGGTTGGCCAAGCGCCGGCTGCCGAAGGTGGCTTTCGACTTCATCGAGGGCGGAGTCGACGGCGAGGAAGGGCTCGACCGTAACTTCGAGGGGTTCGGCCGCTATCGGCTGGTGCCGCGCTACTGCGTCGACGTGACGAAGCGTGACCTGTCCACCGAGCTGTTCGGCCGGCGCTACTCGAGCCCGATCGGGATCGCTCCGACCGGTATCGCGGGGCTGTTCCGCCCCGGCGCGGACATGATGCTCGCGCGTGCCGCCCGCGATGCCAACGTCCCATTCATCATGTCGGGTACGGGGACGGGGCTGATCGAGGAGCTGGGGCAGATTGCGCCGGAACACGGCTGGTATCAGCTCTATGCGGCGAAGGACAAGACGATCTCCGACGACATGATCCGGCGCGCCAAGGAGGCGGGTTTGTCGACGCTGGTGTTCACGGTCGACGTGCCGATCCACTCCAACCGCGAGCGCAACAAGCGCAACGGCATGGCGCGGCCGCTGCGCCTGCCGTTGAAGACCAAGCTCGAGGCGCTGACCCATCCGGGATGGATGCTGGACTATTACCGCAACGGCGGCCAGCCCATGTTCCGCGACTGGGAGCCCTATGCCGGCGCCGGCGCCAAAGGGGATGCCGACAAGGTCGCGACGTTCGTTTCGTCGCAGACGGCGCCGTCGATGACGTGGGATGACGTGAAGCGTTTCCGCGATCTGTGGCCGCGCAACTTCGTGCTCAAGGGCATCATGCATCCGGCCGACGCCGAGATGGCGGCGAAGGCCGGCGTCGACGGCATCATGGTATCGAACCACGGTGCCCGTCAGCTCGATCGCGCGCCGTCGCCGGTCGAGGTGTTCCCGGCGATCCGCGATGCGGTTGGCGACAAGATGACGTTGATGCTCGACAGCGGCGTGCGGCGCGGTGGCGATGTGGCGACCGCGCTGTGCCTCGGCGCGAAGTTCGTGTTCGTCGGCCGTATGACGCTCTACGCGGTCGCGGCGGGTGGCGAGCCGATGGCCGCGCAGGCGCTGGGCATGGTCCGCAATCAGCTCGATCTGGTGATGGGCCAGATGGGCGCGCCGACCATCGATGCGCTGGGCCCGGATTTCCTGATGTGGGACGAAACGGAGGATCTGAGGCGCAATCGGCGGCCGTGAAATCACGCGCGCCTCCTCCGCTGGTTCAGGCCTTTGCCGCGGGCCGGTTGACCAGCCACAACCCGGCGACGACGACCAGCACGCCGACGGCGAGGTGAATGGTCAGCGGTTCGTTCAGCAGCAGGACGCCGGCCGCAACGCCGAACACCGGTGTGAGCATCAGGAACGCCATCACGCGCGAGGCGGGATAGCGCGTCATCAGCCACAGGCTCGTGGTGAAGGTGATGAAGGCCACGAAGATCACGGTGTAGGCGAAGGCGCTGAGCACCAGTGGCGAGAGATCGATGAATCCGCGCTCGCCAAGCATCCATGCGATCGCGCAAAGCAAAAATCCGGAGATCAGGTGCTGTATGAAGAGCACGCGTTCGGGCCGTTCCGTCGCGAGGCGGGTCGCGCGCACGGTGAGCGTCAGGAAACCCCACGCGATACCGGCGCCGAGGCAGAGGAGATCACCGCTGAGCGAACTGACGCCGGATGGCTCGCGCCCGGCGAGAACGATCGCGATGCCGCCGAGCGCAAACAACAGTCCGAAGCTCTTCGACCACGTCAGGCGATCGCCGGGAATGAGGAAGTGGGCGCCTGCCGCCACCACGAACGGCGAGGTGTAGAGAAAGACGACCGCGCGCGAGGCCGTGGTCCGCTCGATGCCCGGGTAGAGCAGCGCGAATTCAAGCGTGAAGAACAGCGCCGACACGACCATCGGCACCAGCACGGCGGCCGACATGCGCAGCGAGATGCCACGCAGCGCGCACATGATGCCGACGAGAACGACGGCGAGCAGTGAGCGCAAGCCGCCTTGGAAGATGGGCGAGATTCCGGCATTCGCGACTTTCATCGCGACCTGTCCGATGCCGAGGAACACGCACAACGTCAGCAGAATGCTGATCGCGAATGTGTCGAGCCGGTCCTTCTTCAACTCCGGCGCACCGAGAGGGGCCGCCGACGTCGTCGCCTGCGTGGTCATGTCCTTTGGCCTCTCGCCATTCGCGGCGCGCAGCAGCGCAGCAGGTTCGGCTTTCTGCCGCTCAGTCTTCGACGACGACGACCGCGTCCACGATCGCATAGCCCTCGGGGCCGACGATCAGCGGATTGATGTCGAGGCTCAGGATGCGCGGGGTCGAACGCGCAACGAGGTCGCCGACGGCTTGCGCCGCACGTGCCACGGCTGCCACCGCGGACGGCGCCTCGCCGCGCGTTCCCGCGAGCACCGGCCAGCATCGGAGCGACTTGAGCGCGGCTTCTGCATCGCCGGTGGTAAACGGCGGCAGCAGCAGGCGCACATCCGGCATCGCCTCGACGTACTTGCCGCCGTCGCCGAGGACGACGACCGGCCCGAATACGGGATCGCGATGCGCGCCGATCATCAGCTCGCGCGTGCCGCGCACCATCCGCGCGATGATGACGCCATCGAAGGTCGCGCCGGCCTTGGCGATCGCCTGCTCCATGTCCCGGAACGCCTCGCGCACCGCGTCCTCGTTGTCGACGCCGAGGCGGACGAGGCCGTACTCGCTCTTGTGGGGCAGGTCCGCCGAGCACCCCTTGACGACGACCGGACCACCAAGATTGCGCCATGCCGTCGCGGCCTGCGCGGCTGTGCGGCAGAGGTGATGCGGCACCACGTCGAGCCCGGCGCGGGCGAGAACGCCGAGGCTGTCGGCCTCGTTGAGCACGCGGCCTTTGCCGGTTGGGGCGGAAGCGCCGGGACTTTGCCATTGCGCGGCCGGCCGTGCGGTGGCGCGCGCGATCAGGGCGTGGTGGTCGGCCAGGCGCGCGAGCGCGGCGATGGCATCCGACTCGAGCGGAAACGTCGGAACGCCCTCGGCCTTGAACGGAGCGGCCACGGTCTTCTGCCATGCCGAGACGACGACGGGCGTGCCCGTTGCCGCCGCGAACGCGGCCGTGTCCTTGGCGAACGTCGGGAGATCGTAGCCTTTGCCCGCGATCGGGAAACCGATCATGAAATTGTCGGCTGCGTCCTCCTTCGCGATCACCGGCAGGATATCCGACAGCAGGCGATTGTTCTGCAGCAGCGCCGCAGTGAGATCGATCGGGTTGGCGGCGGATGCGAACGTCGGCAGGATTGCATCGAGCTTCTGGCGGACGGGGCCTTCGAGCCGCACCATGTCGAGGCCGGCGAAGGTGGCTTCATCCGCACTCATGACGCCGGTCGCGCCGGAACCTGAGATCGTGACGAGGCGCCGGCCTTTGGGCTTCCAGCCCTTGAGGTAGATCTGCGCTGCGGAGACCAGATCGTTGATGTCGCGCGCACGCCATATGCCGACGCGCTCCAGTGCGGCATCGATCACGCGATCCTCGTTGGCGAGCGCACCGGTGTGCGAGAGCGCCGCGCGCTGTCCGGCTTCCGTGCGGCCGGCCTTGAGCGCGACGACATACACGCCGCGGGCATGGGCGACGCGCGCCAGCTCTTCGAGCTGGTCGGGCCGCGGGATGCTCTCGATGTAGAGGAGCAGCAACTTGATCGCCGGATCGCTGGCGGCGGCGGCCGCCATTTCGAGGACGGAGACTTCCGCGTCATTGCCCGTCGCAAGCGAATAGCGCACGCCGAGCCCCTGTTCGAACAACAGGCCGACGGGCATCGCGCTCATGGCGCCGCTCTGACTGACGACGGCGATGGGCCCATCGACCGGCTCGCTCTCCGACCACAGCGTCGAAAAGCTCGTGACGGCACCGTTGCCAAAGTTGGCGAGGCCTTGCGTGTTCGGCCCGACGAGGCGCATTCCCGCTGCGCGCGCCGCCGCAATCATGCGCGCTTCTTTCGCCTTGCCTTCCGGGTCCGACGTTTCGCCGAAGCCCGAGGTCATGCACACGACGCCTTTCACGCCGCGCTTGGCGCACTCTTCCACGGCCGCGATCGCATTGTCGCCCGGCACCGCGACGACCACCACATCGGGAACATCGGGCAGCGCGTCCAGGCCGGGAAAGCTCTTGTAGCCCTGCACTTCCGGCCGCGTCGGATTGATCGCCCAGACCGGACCGCCGAAACCGAACCGGCGGAGATACGCCAGCGGCCGGCCGCCGATCTTGTTCGGGTTCTCGGAGGCGCCGAAGATGGCGATTGAGCGGGGCGCGAGGAACGGTGTCAGGCTTTCAATCGTCATCGGAGACCTCAGGCGCGCTTGAAGTAGGGGATGGTGCGTCCGGCGCGTTCGACGAGATTGCCGGTGACGCGATCGTCGATGGCGAGACCCGGTTCGCCGTGCGCCATCAGGCGGAAGCCTTCGTCGGCATCGACCATGACCAGGGTGTAGGGTGCGAGGGCTTTCATCTCCGGCGTCGGTGCGCGATCGACGATCGTGACCGCATGGACGACGCCACGGCCCGATGCGCCGCGCGCCGCGACATCCGTGGCGCCGCAACGCGGGCAGAATGTGCGTGCGAAGTACCAGACATGGGCGCAGCCATTGCAGTGCTGGTAGTGGATGTCGCTGCTCATGCTTGGCGCTCCAGGAGCAGGCTGACATGCGAGGACATCACGCCGCCGTCACCGTGCAGGATCGCGAGGCCCGGTTCGGCGACCTGACGCGGTCCGGCACGGCCCGTCATCTGCAGGTGCGTTTCGGCGAGATGCGCCAACGCGCCGCCGACACCGCAATGGCCATAGCTCATGAGGCCGCCGTGGGTGTTGAGCGGTTTCGTGCCACCGGGCGAGAAATAGCCCTCGCGTGCCATCCGGCCCGATTGTCCGCGCGGCGCGAGGCCCAGTTCTTCGAGCAGGATCGCGAGTGTGATCGTGAAACTGTCGTAGATCGCGAGGTAATCGCCATCCGTCGTCGCGATGCGGCGGCCGGTGGCTTCGATCGCGCGGTCCATCGACAAGCGCGCACCGAACTCGGTCAGGCTCGGCGCTTCGCTGATGTGCTGGTGCGTGTGGGCCTGACCTGCGCCGATGATGCGCACGCCCGCCGCCCCGGTACGCTCGCGGCTGATGACGAACGCCGCGCCGCCATCCGCAGTGGCGCAGCAGTCGAGCAGCCGCAGCGGCAAGGCGATCGGCTTTGACGCGAGCACGTCATCGGCGGTGATCGGGTCGCGGAACTGGGCGCCTGGATGCGTCGCGGCATTGGCGCGCATGAGCACCGCAAGCTCCGCCATGTCGCGCGCGGAGAGCTTGTGCTCGTGCATGTAGCGATTGGCGACGAGGCCGTAGTAGGCGGGAATGGTGGGCCCGAGCGGCACCTCGTAGTCGGGATGGCCGACCTGCGCGAGCGATTCGACGATCTTGTCGCGTCCGCCCGGCGCCGACATGCGGTTCTCGGCACCGACGACAAGGATGTTCTTGAACCGCCCCGCTGCCACCAGCTCATGCGCCAGCATCACCATCGCAAAGCCGGTCGCACCACCAACCTGGATGCCGTGCGCATAGGCCGGCTTCAGCCCGAAGTGCTCACAGAACACCGTCGCCAGCATGATGTGCGGCATCGTGGTGGCGTAGCCGGTCAGCACGCCGTCGATATCGCGCCGCTCGAGGCCCGCATCGCCGAGCGCCAGCGTTGCCGCTGCGCTCATCAGGTCGAGCGTCCGCTTGCCTTCGTGGCGGCCGAAGGGCAGGAGTCCGATGCCGGTGATCCAGCTCATGCAACCAGGCTCCCGCCCATTCGGGCGTCAAACGGTGGCGATCGCGTTGGCGGGTGAGCCGACAGCGCCAGGCAGGTTGAGCGGCGGCGCGGTCATCAGGAAGCGGCTGCGGTTGTTGGCGCGCAGCCAGTCCGCGAGCTGCGACAGTCGCCAGATCTCACCGAGGTTGACGCCGGTCTTGAACAGGCAGTGCTGATGCAGGGGCAACGCCGCGCACTGGCCGGGCTTCAACGGCGCGTTGTGAACCTCGACCGCGTAGTTGTCCGAGATCAGTGCGACGAGCTTCGACTCCGTGATCCACTGGTGCAGCCGCGTATCGCTGCCATCGAGGCCGGTGCAGGTCTGGTGCATCGCCTCCTCGGTGGGCTTGCCTTTCTGCTCGAAGATCACTTCGTCGAAGCCGGTCCTCAGGCACACGAAGTCGCCCGGCTCGACCTTGATCCCGTCGGCGGCCATCACCCGCATCAGATCGTCATACGTGACGGCGTGCTTGCGGCGGCCGAAGTGTGCGAACAGGTCGATCATCACGCCGCGGCCCTGCAGGCCCTTCTCGGCCATGTTCTCGACGCCGAGCTTGTTGGCGCGGGAGGTCGACTTGGCCTCGACGAACGTGCCGGGAAGGGCGCCCGCCTCCTTCGCGTCGGTCGGCCCCACGATGTCGCTGTTGGCGCGAAAGCCGTTGTAGAATACCGGCTCGGCGACGCCGTCGCCGTCGGCATCGAACAGCGCGCCGACGTGGGCGAGCGTATCCCACTGGCTCGAATACTGAAGGTGGAGCAGCACCATGTCGTCATTGATGACGTCGGTGAGGCCGGGGTGGTCGTTGTCCGTGCGATAGAACCACGTCGGGCGGTCGCCGCGCAGTGTCGGGCGGAGAATGGGCGGATGGCGGCGCGGGTTCAGCACGTTGCCGCCGGGAAGATCGAGCGGCATCGAGAGGCAGAACGTGCGCCCCTCCTTGACCTCGGCCACCGCCTGCTTCACGCGCTCGGCGTTGAGCTCGTTCATGCGGCCGAGCTGGTCGTCGGGTCCGTAGTCACCCCATGTCGAATTTTCGGGCCGCTGTCTCCAGCGGTCGTTACCCTTCCCCACGGCCATGCGCATCCTCCAGTGCCGCGCTCTGACCGGCGCGGGTGCGACCGGGCAGCGTTCCGCCGCTGCCCGGTCGTCAAGATACGGCTACAGAGGGCGCTGGCAAGCCCCGTGGTGCGAGTTCGGCTATGCGCTTGCCCTGGCGCGGCCGACTATCCGCGCCAGACCAGGACCGGGATATCGGTATGGGTCAGAACCCGCTTGGTTTCGCTGCCGATCAGCACGCTGGCGATGCCGCGACGCCCATGGGAAGCCATGTAGATGAGGTCACAGCCATGCTCCCTGGCGGTCCTGATGATCGTCTCCCAGGGATGCGTATCGCGGGCGTGATAGCCCTTGAAGGGCACGCCTCCCGCGTCTGCAGCGGCCTCGACCTTGCTCAGGACCTCGACGGCGGTCGCATGGGTGGCCTTGTTGTAGTCCTCCTCGGGAAAGCGATTGGCGAGGGCGCCCGAGGCGACCGCAGTATAGGGGACCGACACGGTCAGCGCTGAAATGCGCGCGCCCAGTGCCTTGGCGAGCTTGACGGCGTCAGGGATCGCACCCATGCCGAAATCAGACCCATCGACGGGGATTAGAATGTGCTTGTACATGGAATGACCTCCTGGTCTTGAGTGCGCTTGGAACAATTCCCGCATGATTGGCGGGTCGATACCTTGCGACGGATCAAGTGCGGCCGGGTTGGGCGCTGGAGATGTGAGCACGGCTAGGCCCGCCAGATGAGGACCGGCACGCGTGAATGGCTGAGTACCTTGGTCGTCTCGCTGCCAAGCAGGAGGCCTGTGA
>CAZKZT010000113.1:0-10296 GCA_964557265.1 uncultured Hyphomicrobium sp. | reverse complement strand
GCCGAGGAGGTGGTCGCCGCCGGGCCTCGCGAGCGATGAACGCGAGTTCGTCGCCGTCGGATCGAAGCTCGTCAAATAGCCCGCAAAGAGCGCCGTCAGCACGAACAGCAGCACGATCACCGCGCCCGCCGCACCGAGCGGATACCGCCGGGCGAGATGAAACGCCGTTCCCCAGAAGCCGCTGACGCCAGCGCCGGCACGCGACAACTCCGCCTTGTGGTCGATGGTTGCCATGGTTGCGTCAGCCCTCGTACTTGATGCGTGGATCGAGCACGACGTAGGCCATGTCGACGATGAAGTTGACGACCACCGTGACCACGGCGATCAGCATCACGAGGTTCTGCACGATCGGATAATCGCGCCAGCGGATCGCCTCGACGAGGAAGCGTGCGACGCCTG
Source organism: uncultured Hyphomicrobium sp. (assembly GCA_964557265.1). GTDB lineage: Bacteria > Pseudomonadota > Alphaproteobacteria > Rhizobiales > Hyphomicrobiaceae. The sequence continues at coordinate 9,897 of CAZKZT010000113.1, read as the reverse complement.
GGATATTGAAAACGGTCTCGGTGACGATCAGACCACCGATCAGGAATGCCGCCTCGATACCGATGATCGTAACGACGGGAAGGATCGCGTTGCGGAGCGCGTGATCATAGTTGACCGATTGCGGGGTCGCCCCCTTGGCGCGCGCTGTGCGGATGTAGTCCTGGCGCAAGACTTCGAGCATCGAGGAGCGTGTCAGGCGCATGATCAGCGCCGACGCCCTGAAGCCGACGGCGGCGGCCGGGATACTCAGCAACCACATCTCGTGCCAGAACCCGCGCGGCTCGTCTGAATAGATGGGAATCCAACCCGTGTATTGGACGAACGCCATCAGAATGAGCAGACCTAGCCAGAACGAAGGTAACGATAGCCCTGATAGACTTATCACTCTCAACACGTAGTCTATCGTCGAGTTCTGCTTCACGGCGCTGATGACACCGAGCGGCACACCGAACAGCACCGAGAAGAAAAGCGCCAGCGCGGCCAGCTTCGCCGTTACCGGGATGCGCGGCAGGATCTCCTCGAGCGCGGGCTTCTCCGACACATACGAGTAGCCGAGATCACCCTTCATCATGTTGGTGATCCACGTCACGTATTGCGAGACGATCGGCTGGTCGAGACCCAGCTCGGCCTCGAGACGCTTCTTGTCGTCGGGATTCACCATACCCGCCGAGTCGAACAATATGTCGACGATGTTACCTGGCACCACGCGAAGCATGACGAAAATGAGCACTGACATTCCAAACAACGTCAGGATCATCAACAGAAAGCGCTGAACCAGATAGGCACCCACGGGGGCCTCCTTCACATCGGCTGTAGACTGCGATCTCTTTCGTTACCGCGGCGATCGGTTACCGCATTTGCTGCCCGGTTAAAGGAAGCTGCGGGCGGCACCGGAGATCGGTTCGGCGCCGCCCGCGCTTTCGTGACTTGCGCGACTTACTTATCGAGCCATACGAACTCGAAGCGCCAGTTGTTGTAGATCGAGTTCTCGTGGCCGACGAAACCCTTCACCTGCGGCCACCAGCACGTCGCCGCGCGATCGTGATAGATGACCGGGCGGGCGAGATCGTCGTTGAGGAGCTGCTCGATCTTCCAGACAACCTTCTTACGCTCGGCGACATCCGAGATCGTCGACTGTTTTGCGATCAACTCTTCAACCTGCGGATTGCAATAGTTGGTATAATTGCGCTCCGACTTGCAGGCATAGTTCTCGACCAGATTGGCATCGGGATCGTCAACCGCGACGCCAGTCAGGTTCATGCCGACCTGATAGTCCTTGCGCGCGACCTTGGCGTGCCACAGCGGCGTATCGACGACCTCGAGCTCACCTTCCATATGGATCTGCTTGAGCTGATCGATGAGGATCACGGCGGGGTCCCGGTAGATCGCAATGTTACGCGTTGCGATCTTCACCTTCAGCGGGTTTGACGCGCTGTAGCCCAGGCTCTCCATGATCTTGCGGCCCTGGGCACGGTTCGCCGCGACACCACCGGTGTAGCCGGTCATCTTGGCTAGCTCCTCGGGTGGCATGCCCCAGCCGCCTTCCGGCAGCGGCAGCATGGCGCCGCCGATGTCACCCTTGCCTTCGGTCAGGATGTCGATGAACGCTTTGCGGTCGAGTGCCAGCGCCATCGCGGTGCGGATCTTCGCATCGTTGAAGGGCGCTGCCTCACGATTGACGATCAGGTTCCGGTGCACGTACTGCGGTTTGGTCTCGCAGATCGCTTTCGGCGCCTGCTTCACCATGTCCTTCAGCAGCGGGATCGTGATGTCCTGCGAGAAGGTCATGTCGAATTCGCCGGCCTGGAACGCCAGGATGCGCGTCGAGCGGTTGGTGATGATCCGCATCTCGATTGCATCGAGGTGGGGCAACCCCTTCTTGAAGTAGTCCGCGTTCTTGACGAGACGGATGATCTCGTTGCCTTTGAACTCGCTGAACTTGAACGGCCCGGTGCCCACCGGCTTCGTGCGCATGTCGGCGGCGCTGACGTGGCACGGATAGATCGGCGTGTAGCCCGATGCGAGCAACGCGATGAACGCCGCCTGCGGCTTCTCGAGGTTGAACGTCACCTCGAGCTTTCCGTTGGTCGTCACTTCCTTCAGATTGCGATACCAGATCGCGCGGGGGTTCTTGCGCAGGCGATTCTTGCTCTTGCCCTGCAGCATCTCGAACGTGCACTTGACGTCCTCGGCCGTGAACGGCTTGCCGTCATGCCACTTCACGCCATCGACGAGCTTGAAAGTCAGCTTGGTCTTGCTGTCATCCAACGACCAGCTCGATGCCAGATCAGGCACGATGGTTTCGAGGCTGTTGGTCTTCTTCTGCTGATCGTAAATGACGAGATTGTTGTAAAGCGCCATGAATGGCAGCTGTGTCGAGACGGTCGCCTCCTCATGGAGAGACGCGCTCGCAGGCGTGTCACGGTGGTAAATGCGGAGCGTGCCGCCCGACTTCTGCGCGAGCGCGGTCGCGACGTCACCAATACCAACGGCCAGCCCTAACGCTGCCGCCGTCAACCAAAGTCTTTTCATCCGTTTCCTCCTTCGCGGAGTCGACCGCCCCGTCTTCCGGGCCGACCGGATCTCCTGTTCCTCCAATCGCGCCGGCTGGATCTGTTCCTGGGATTCGACGCCGCCGATAGCGGCACGATCATCCTTCGGTTTGCTTCAGGTCCTTGGCACCGGGCGCGATGCCCTGCAACTTCGTCTGTTTCTTGTTTTTGTCTTCTCTTGAATTTCACGCCGCTCAATCCCAGCGCTCGCTCTCGCGAAGGGCCACCCTAGTTCGTGGCCACGTTCGGATCAATCAAAGATAGCCTTCCTCAGTCACTCGACCGCAGCAGCGCACCGCCGTCGACCGGCAACGCCACGCCCGTGATGAAGCTGGCCTCGTCCGATGCCAGAAACAGCGCGGCGTTGGCGACGTCCCACCCGGTGCCCATCGTCTTGCGCAACGGCACGCGTGCATTTCGCGCTGCAACAACATCGGACCGCGACTGCCCCCAGACGCGCGCGCGCGTATCAACAGCCATCGGCGTATCCATCAGGCCCGGCAGGATGATATTCGCGCGAACACCGTACTCGGCGTTATGGCGCGCGATCTGCTCGGTGTAGGCAATCATGCCGGCCTTCGTCGTCTTGTAGACGACCGTCGCGTAGCTCGCCGACAGCGCAGCGACCGACGAGATCGAGAGAATTGAGCCTGAACGCTGCTCGCGCATGACCGGGAGCGCGTGTTTGCACGCCATGATGAAGCCGCGCAGGTTGATCGCGTTCACCTTGTCGAATGCTTCTTCGGTGATTTCGAGCGGCGGCTTGTCGCCACCGCCGAGCGACACGCCGACATTGTAATGAAGCGTATCGAGACGACCCCACCGCTTCACCGCCTCGTCGACTGCGGCCTTCATGTCCGCTTCTTTCATGACATCAGCCTGGAAGCCGACTGCCGTGCCGCCCGCTTTCGTGATGATGTCCGCAGTTTCCTGCGCCGACTCGAGCCGGTTGTCGACGCACAGCACCTTCGCGCCCTCACGCGCGAACACGATCGCGGTGGCGCGGCCGTTGCCGATCCCTTCACCGGGGCTTTGACCCGCCCCGATGATCACCGTCACCTTGTCCTTCATTCTCATCGGCGTCATCCTTCAAACGGGCTTCGCGGGGAACGGATACTTCTGGAGATACTTCTGATAGTCGGGCTCGACATCGATCTCGAGGCTCGCAAGCACGCGCACGACGGCATTATAGAAGCCGATCGTCATCACGAGATCGATCATGTGTTCGTTCGAGAGATGCTTCTGCAGCGCCTCGAATGTCGCGAGACTGACGGCGCCATCCCGCGTCGCCTCGCGGGCCGCCGACAACACCAAGCGGTCGAGCGGCGCGAGCGACGTCGACTTGCCGGCGGTATCGTCGATCAGCGCCTGGATATCGGCATCGGAGACACCGAACTCGTACCCGAGCTTGATGTGGTGCGACCACTCGTACGGCGAGCGCGCGAGCCAGCCGACTTGCAGGATCGCAAGTTCGCGAAGCCGGCTGTCGATCGTACTCTTGTAACGGATGAACTGGCCGAGCCCCTGGAACGCGCGCAGGGCATTCGGACTGTTGACGAGTTGCTTGTAGAGCGTGATCTCGCGCTTCAGCAGATCCTGGTTCTCGGGCGCAACTTGAGCTTTCTCGATGTAGGGCAGGCGGGCCATGGTGTGTTCCTCGATCCGCTTCTATTCGCTCTCGCTCTCACGCTCGGGCGCCTGCAGCGTGACGCCGCCATCGACGACGAGCGTTTGACCGGTAATGTAGCGCGCATGGTCGGACAGCAGGAAACGTGCGGCGTTGCCGACATCCCAGCCCGTTCCCTCGATGCCGAGCGAAGAGGCACGGCGGCGATTATCGCGTGCCTGATCGCTCATGCCGCGCGCGTAGACCATCGGCGTATACACCGGCCCCGGTGCGATGCAGTTGACGCGAATGCCGTCCTTGCCGTGATCCACCGCCATCGCACGCGTGAGCCCGATCACCGCCGCCTTGGTCGTCGTGTAGATGGTGAGACCGCGAGGCCTCAGTGCCGAAATCGAGGACACATTGACGATCGCGCCCTTCCCCGCGGTCTTGATCATCGCCGGAATGGCGTGCTTCGCCATCAGGAACATGATCTCGACGTTGACCTGCATCATCCGCTGCCAGGTCTCCTGCGTCTCGGTCAGAACCGAGCCACGGCTGCCGATGCCTATGTTGTTGTCGAGGAAATCGAGGCGTCCGAAATGATCGACAGCCGCCTCGACCGCCGTCTTGCACTGCGCTGAATCGGTGAGATCGGCCCCGTGCGCGATCGCGGTGCCCCCGTCCGCCGTGATCATGTCGACCGTGCGCTGCGCCAGCGCCTTGTCCTGATCGACGACGAGCACCTTGGTCCCGGACGACGCCAGCAGGATCGCGGTCGCGCGGCCATTGCCGATGCCGTCGCCAGCCGCACCGCCGCCTGCGATGATCGCGACTTTCCCGGCGAGACCCGGATCGTCGTTATAACCCGCAGGCATTGTCTCCTCCTCTCATGCCTCCGGCTTCATCGCGCGAGCCGGTTGTCAGAGATGCGTCGGCCGGGCTCAGCGCCCGGTGAAGTTCGGCTTGCGGCGCTCCGCGTAGGCTTTCACGCCCTCCTTGAAATCATCTGCGGCGCGCAGATTCTTCTGCAGGCTCAGCTCATGATCGGTCTGCTCGCGGACCTTGTCGGCGAGGCCAGCGCGGATCGTCGCCCGCGTCGCCTGCACGGCCATCGGTGCGTTCTCGGCGATCTCGGCAGCAAACGCCTGCGCACGCGTGCGCACTTCAGCCAGCGGCACGACTTCGTCGGCGAGCCCGATCGCGAGCGCTTCCTCGCCGGTCAGGCGGCGGCTCGTGTAGAACATCTTCGATGCCTGTTGGACGCCGATGAGGCGCGGCAGCGTGTACGTCAACCCGAAACCCGGATGGAAACCGAGGCGCGTGAAGTTCGCCGAGAACCGTGCCTCCGGCGCCGCGATGCGGAAATCGCAAGCAACCGCCAGCCCCAGGCCGCCGCCGATCGCGGGGCCCTGCACCGCCGCGATGATCGGCTTCTTGGCGCGGAAGATGCGCACCGCTTCCTGGTAGAGATGACCCGAGTTGTTCGCCGAAGCCTCGTCGGGACGATTGCCCTTGGCGTCCAGTTTGGTGCCATCGCCGAAGTTGGCGCCAGCGCAGAACGACTTGCCCTCGCTCGCCAGCACGATCGCGCGCACATCGATTTCGGTGTCGAACTGCTCCAACGCCGCCGCAATCTGCTTGATCAGCGGCATGTCGAAGAAGTTGTGCGGCGGCCGCTGAATTACGATGGTCGCGACATTGCCGGCGCGCTCGATCGTGAGGTCGGTGAAGGTCGTCATCTGGCTCTCCGTCACGAGGAACTCATGCGTTCCCGCGTTTGATGATCAGGGCATCCGCAATCGTCACGCCCTGCCCCACAGGATGCACGAACACGGGATTGAGGTCGATCTCAGCCACCTGATCGGCATGATCAGCGGCGAAGCGGGCGAGGCGCACCATTACATCGGCAAGGGCATCGACATCTGCCGCCGGCGCGCCACGCTGAGCGTCGAGCAGCGCGCGGCCTTTGAGCCGATCGATCAGGGCAAGTGCCGCCGGTTTCGACAGCGGCACCGGCGCCAGCGCCACGTCCTTCAGCACTTCGACGTGAATGCCGCCGAGCCCGACCATGAGCATCGGCCCGAACTGCGCATCGGTGTTGATGCCGAGAATAACCTCTCGGCCCGGCGCTGCCATCGGCTGCACCAGCACCCCGTCGATCTTAGCCTCGGCGTTATAGGCCTGCGCGCGCTCGATCAGCGTCGCGAACGCCTCCTCGGCACGTGCGGCCTCGATGCGGAGCGCAACACCACCAGCTTCTGTCTTGTGCAGGATGTCAGGCGACTGCACCTTCATCGCGACCGGCGCGCCGATCGCGTGCGCTGCCGCAGCAGCTTCCGCAGCCGTCGTCGCCAGATGCTGGCGCGCAGTGTCGCCGATGCCGTACGTGGCAAGCACAGCCCGCGCCTCGAACTCGGTCAGCGCGCCACGCGCTTCCTCGAGCAGCCCCGCCGCCCGTTCGCGCACGGTCGGCGCAACGGCGATGGCAGGAGGCGCCGACAGGAGACGTTCCCGGCGCTCGCGATAGTCGGCCATCGCCGCCATCGTGCCTGCCGCGTTGTGCATGTTCGTGAATATGGGGAAGCCGGCCTCCGACAGCGTGTCCAGCGTCATTTGAATGGGGAGCGTATAGCTCCACATGAAGATCGGCTTCTTCGTCGCCTGCCGCAGTTTGATCAGCGCTTCGCGCTCATGTTTGACATGCTCGCCCGCACGCCCGCTCATGACGACGATGATGCCATCGACCATCGGCGACGGCGCGACCAGCCCCGCGAGGCCTGCATAACCAGCCGAGCGGATCGCCTGCGCCGTACCATCGACCGGGTTCTGCGACGTGCCGTAAGGCGGAAGGATCTTGTCGATCTCTCGGCGCGTCTCGGCATCGAGTTCGGGCACCTCGAGACCGGCTGCAGCGCACGCGTCTGCGAGCCAACCGCCGCCGCCGCCCGACGCCGTGCAGATGCCCACGCGTCGACCCGCGGGCAGATTCGGTCCAGCCGCAAGGAAGCCCTGCGCGAGGTCGACCATCTGTTCGAGATCGCGGCCCTCGATCACGCCATAGTGGCCCGCCATCGCGCTGAAACTCGCGTACGAGCCGGCCAGTGCCGCGGTATGCGATGCCGCAGCCCGCACGCCCGCATCGGACTGACCGATCTTGCTGACAATAATCGGCTTGCCGGCCCTGAGCGCCTTCTCGGCCACGGCTGCGAACTTCGGCCCGGTCTTGATGTCCTCGACCAGCATCAGCAGCACATCGGTGCCGGCGTCATCGATCAGATGGTCGGCGTAGTCGAGCACTTCGAGGCTCGCTTCGTTGCCGGTCGTCGCAATGAGATTGAAGCCGAGTTCCTTCGGCCGCCCGCGATCGTAAAAGCCAAAACCCATCCCGCCGCTTTGCGCGACCACCGACACACGCCGGCCGCCGAGCGGCGCCTTCGGCATCAGCGACTGCCCGGGACTCACCGTGGGGCTGAAAGTAGGGCACAGCGCCAGCGGCAGATTAGCGAACCCTTCCGAGTTCGGGCCCATCACGGCCATGCCGTACTGCGCGCCGATCGCCTTGATCTCGGCCTGCATCTTGGCGCCGGCCTCGCCCGGCTCCTCGGCAAATCCGGAACTCAGGATGATCACGGCACCAACGCCGGCCTCACCGCAGCGGCGCAATTCCTCGACCACGAACCCGGCCGGAATGATCAGCACCGCGAGATCGACCGGCTCGGGCACGGCAGCGATCGTCGGATAGGCCTTCAGATCCTGAACCTCGCCGTGGCTGCGGCTCACCGGATAGATTCGACCCGGATAGGGATGCGCGCTCAGAATTTCGAGAATGCGCCCACGCAATCCCTGCCCCTTCGGCGCGGCGCCGATGACCGCCACGCTCTTCGGTGACAGCAGTTTCGCAATGTTCGCCATTGTGCGGCTACCTCATCTCAGCCCGAGACCGCGCGCGATGATCCCGCGCAGAACTTCCGTGGTGCCGCCCTGGATGGTCAGCTTCGGCGCGATCGTCGTCGCGTAGGCGAGCTTCTCCTCGAACGGGATCTGATTGGTCGCTTCCGGCTCGCTGAACGCAGCCAGCTCACGCGCTTTGTGCGGCAAACGCTGCTCCCAGATCGTACCGACGTCCTTCACGATTGCGGCCTCGAGCACCGGCTCCTTGCCGGCGTGCAACATTCCGGCGACCGAAACCGACATACGCCGCAGCGTATGAAGCTGCGCAACGAGGCGACCTAGCCCCTCCGCCGCACGCACATCCGGATTGGGGCCGACCACGCGCACCAATTCTTCGAGCACATAGTACGTCTCGAGAAAGCGCTCGGGACCGCTGCGCTCATAGGCGAGCTCGCTCGTCGCCTGTTTCCACGCACCATCGATCTCGCCGAGCACGCAGTCATCGGGGATGAACGCGTCCTCGAACACCACTTCGTTGAAGTCGTGATGTCCTGTGATCTGGTAGACCGGGTTGCAGGTGATGCCCTTCGTCTTCATGTCGACGAGGAACTGCGTCAGGCCGTGGCGACGGTTCTCCTTCGTCGGCTGCGACGTGCGGAACAGACCGATCATGTAGTCGGCCTGATGGGCGTTCGACGTCCAGATCTTGGTGCCGTTGATCAGCCAGCCACCGTCGGTCTTGGTCGCCTTGGTGCGCGCAGCGAACAGATCCGAGCCGGAGTTGGGCTCACTCATGCCGATCGCGAAGCAGCACTCGCCACGGCAGATGGCGGGGAGCACTTTCTGTTTGATGTGTTCCGGCGCGTAGCGGAGCAGGATCGGCCCGCTCTGGCGGTCGGCAACGAAATGCAGCCGCACCGGCGCGTTGGCGACCCGGAATTCCTCAGTCACGACGAAGCGCTCGAGGAACGTGCGCTCGTGGCCGCCGTACTTCTTCGGCCATGTCATGCCGAGCCAGCCCTTCGCGCCGACCTTTCGGCTGAATTCGCGGCTGAAGGCGTCGCCACCGGTTGCACCGTTCGGCTTGATGGTTCCAGCTTCGATTTCCTGGGCGATGAAGGCGCGCACTTCCTCGCGCAGCTTTTCGCACTCGGGAGGCAGGCGGAGCTGGTCGAAATTGATCGCAGCGGTCATGTTCGTCGTCCGTCAGAAGAGGAGGATCAGCGCGAGGCAACCAGCGGCCACAGCTCGTCGGCGCCCTTGGCGGCGATCAGGCGGCCGAGCCGCACGGCCCAGTCGCTCTCGTTGCCGAAATCGTCGCGCCAGGACCAAAGCCGCAGCGTGAAGCGATGCAAGATGTGCTCCTTGGTGAAGCCGATCGCGCCATGGACCTGGTGGCCGATCCCGGCCCCTTCGGTCGCCGCTTCCGACACGCGGATCTTGGCGCCTGCCGCTTCGAGGAACAGGCGATCATCAGAGATGCCGTTGGCGATCGTATCAGCCGCCGAGCCGGCAGCTGCTACCGCCGCGGCGGTCTCACCGGCGAGCCGGGCGAGATTGTGCTGCACGGCCTGGAACTTCGAGATCGGCTTCTCGAAGGCGACGCGCTCACCTGCATAACGGGTCGTGATCGCGAGCACCGTCTCCAGCGCACCCGCCATCTGGTTCGCCCGCACCGTGGCGCCCATCAGCATCAGGCGCTGACGGTCGAGACCTGCTGGCGCTGCGGCCTGCGCGACCGTGCGCACCTTGTCGAATACGACCTCGCCGCTGGAATCGCCTGCGAGATTGCGCCCGTCGCCGAGCCGCGCATTGGCAAGCTTCACCAGCGCAACGGTCGGCCCC
>CAZKZT010000112.1:4097-10370 GCA_964557265.1 uncultured Hyphomicrobium sp. | reverse complement strand
GGATGAGGGAGACTGTGTCATTTGGATGAATGTTCCGACACGATAGTCGCACCGATAGACGTGCAGCGCGCCGGAGCCGTCGTTCATCCGAGGGAAACACGCTGGGGGATACATGATGCTCTACCATTGGTATGAGCTCGGCCACGCGGCCGTGCGGCCTGCACGCGCGGCTGCCGGGTCGGCCCGGCTGCTGCTTTCCAATCCCTTCAACCCGCTGACTCACACGAGCGTCGCACGCCACACAGCAGCCGCGCTCGAAGTGTTCGAGCGCACGACGCGGCGCTATGACAAGCCGACGTTCCGCGTGGCCGCGACCAAGGTCGATGGCACTGAGGTTGCGGTAAGTGAGGAGGTCGTCTGGCAGCACCCTTTTTGCCGCGTCGTCCACTTCAAGCGAGACATTCCGGCCGACCGCGCCGCGCGTGATCCGCGCCTGTTGATCGTCGCGCCCATGTCCGGCCACTTCGCGACCTTGTTGCGCGGGACGGTGGAGACATTCCTCCCCGATCACGAGGTGTACATCACCGACTGGCAGGACGCGCGTGATGTGCCGCAATCGGCCGGCGACTTCCACCTCGCCGACTATGTCGACGCGATGATCGACATGTTCCGCCATTTCGGTGGCGACGTGCATGTGTTCTCGGTGTGCCAGCCCTCCGTGCCGGTGCTGGCGGCGGTGTCGCTGATGGAAGCCGACAACGATCCGTGCGTGCCGCTCACCATGTCGCTCGCCGGAGGGCCGATCGACACGCGCGTCAGCCCGACGATCGTCAACAAGCTCGCGGTCGAGCGCGGCACGGACTGGTTCCGCCGGAATGTCATCACCAACGTGCCATGGCCCAACCCCGGCTTCGGGCGTTCGGTCTATCCGGGCTTCCTGCAGCTCAGCGGGTTCATGACCATGAACCTCGACCGGCACATGAATGCGCACAAGGATCTGTTCTTCCATCTCGTGCGCGGTGACGGCGACAGCGCGGAGAAGCATCGCGAGTTCTACGATGAATATCTCGCCGTGATGGACCTGACCGCCGAATTCTACATCGACACGGTCGACAGCGTGTTCGTGCGTCATCTGCTGCCGCGCGGCCAAATGCAGCATCGCGGCCGTCTGGTTGATCCGCGCGCCATCCGCCGCGTCGGATTGCTGACGATCGAAGGCGAGAAGGACGATATCACCGGCATCGGCCAGTGCCGCGCGGCGCAGGATCTGTGCAGCAACATTCCCGTTGCCGACAAGATGCACTTCGAGTGCCCGCATGTCGGCCACTATGGCATTTTCAACGGTTCGCGCTTCCGTCGTGAGATTGCACCGCGGATCGCCGCGTTCGCGCGGCACCGGGATCCGCGAACGAAAGCCGGAATTGTCGCACCCGCACTCGCGCGGCGGGGCGCTATCGAATCGCTTGACACGCAGCGCCGGGAAGTCTCCTCGGCGGCCTTCACCTTCGAGCAAACCGCGCGTCCAGTCAGGCCATCAACGCAGCCTTCAACCTCGGTATCCCCGGCGCCCTCCGTCGCGCGCGCATCACATACGCTGGCAACTGGCGCCCTTTATCTTCCTGGCCTCGCACAGCTTACGATGCTCCAGCTCGCAGGCAGTTTGCTGCTCGACGGCCTCAGGACTTGGCAGCCGCCCACGTAGCGATCTCCGAGAATCACACACGCACTGCGACCGTGTCGCAGTTGCGTCGCGTGGCGGCGTTGCCACAATGGCGCAGCCTCATGTGTGAACGGGGGTTGCGACGGCGTCCACGCCTGCTAGGAGTCGTCCTGCGTGGTGCAACGGGGAGCGCCGCAGGACTGCCTCAAACGAGTGCGAAGCGCGTCTAGTCGAGTGGTGTAGCAGACACCGGTCGAAGGGAGAGTCTTGCGGATGCGCGAACGGCGCGTCCACAATTGACGGCACGACCAGGAGCGAGGTTCCGCATGAAGCGGCGAACCGCGAAAACGACGAACTCAGTCCAGCTGCTCAAGGTCGAGGGAATCTCGGCCCCCGTGGAGGTGCGACGCCATCCGACCGCGCGCCGCCTCACGCTCAGAGTGAGCCGCACCGAGCACGCAGTGATCCTCACCATGCCGCGCACGTCGGACCTGCGCGAAGCGGATCGCTTCCTGATGCGCAACCGCGACTGGGTCTGCGAACGCCTCGAGCGCGTGCCAGAGCCGGTGCCGTTGACCGAAGGCGCCGTGTTCCCGCTCCGCGGCGTACCGCATGAAGTCGCTTTCGAAGCCGCACAGCGCGGCAAAGGCGTCGTCGAAATCGCGGCTCGCGCCGGCCGCCGCGCTCCTATCGTCATCGTGCGCGGCACAGCAGAGCACGCGCCACGCCGTCTGCGGGACTGGCTGATTGCCGAAGCAAATCGCGATCTGCAGGCCGCGGTGGCCAAGTATGCGCGCGCCATCAACGTCAAGCCGCTCCGGATCACATTGCGCGATCAGAAGACGCGCTGGGGATCGTGCTCGAGCAGCGGCCAACTCTCGTTCTCCTGGCGGCTGCTGCTGGCACCGCCCGTCGTTCTCGACTACGTGGCGGCCCACGAAGTGGCGCATCTCGTCCACATGAACCACGGCCCCCGCTTCTGGCGCCTCGTGGATCGCATCATGCCGCGCGCCGGCGAAGCGAAGGCATGGCTCAGGATCCATGGCATGGATCTCTACCGCTACGACGCGGGTCCTTGAGGCGGCGCCTCGGCTGATTCTTCCGTCCTGGTTGAAAAGACGCTATCCCGGGCGCATAAGCGCCGGAGTGCGCGATCAGGAAACGGGCCGGGGAACGTCGGAATGAGCCAAGTCATCACCTGCATCGAAGATCTGCGTGTGCTCGCCAAGCGGCGGGTGCCTCGAATGTTCTACGACTACGCAGACTCCGGCGGCTGGACCGAAGGCACCTACCGGTCCAACGAGAGCGACTTCCAGCAGATCAAGCTGCGCCAGCGCGTCGCCGTCGATATGTCGGACCGCACGCTCGCGAGCTCGATGGTCGGCGTTCCCGTCGCGATGCCGGTCGCCCTCGCGCCTGTCGGCATGACGGGCATGCAGCACGCCGACGGCGAGATCCTCGCGGCGCGCGCTGCCAATAGGGCGGGCATCCCCTTCACGCTTTCGACCATGAGCATCTGCTCGATCGAGGACGTCGCCGAGGGGACGGGCAAACCGTTCTGGTTCCAGCTCTACGTGATGCGCGACAAGGACTTTGTCAGCCGCATCCTGAAACGCGCGAAGGCGGCCGGCGTCTCGGCACTGGTGCTGACGCTGGATCTTCAGATCCTCGCGCAGCGTCACAAGGATCTGAAGAACGGCCTTACCGCGCCACCGCGCCTGACCATTCCGAACATCATCGACATCGGCACCAAGCCGCGCTGGTGGACGGCCATGCTGCGGACCAAACGGCGCACCTTCGGCAATATCGTCGGCCACGCCAAGGGCGTCACCGACATGAGTGCGCTCGGCGCATGGACGGCTGAGCAGTTCGATCCGCGGCTATCGTGGGACGAGGTCAAGCGCATCCGCGACGAATGGGGCGGCAAGCTGATCCTCAAGGGTATCCTCGATGCGGAGGACGCCGAGATGGCCGCACAATCCGGGGCCGATGCTCTCATCGTGTCGAACCACGGCGGACGACAGCTCGATGGGGCGATCTCCTCGATTGCGGCATTGCCGGAGATCGTGCGAACCGTCGGCGATCGCATCGAAGTGCACATGGACGGCGGCATCCGCTCCGGCCAAGACGTGATCAAAGCCGTCGCGCTGGGCGCCAAGGGCGTCTACATCGGCCGCTCGTTCATTTACGGCCTCGGCGCGATGGGCGAGGCCGGTGTCGACAAGGCGCTGGAGATCATCCGCAAGGAACTCGATCTCACCATGGCGCTCTGCGGCCATCGTGATATCCGCAACGTGGACACCAACATTCTGGTCAAGAGCGACCCTTGGCCGAGCGACATCACCGGGCCGCGCCTCAAAGCCATGAGCTGACGCGGCGCGCACGCCAACGCGTCGCTCCTCAGAAACGACAAGGGCGCCCGCGGATCGCGTGCGCCCTTTGCATTTTCTGGATCTCGATCCGATCCGCGAGTGGGCAGCGAAGGCTGCCCCGCGAGCATCAGAACGAACGCGGCGCGCCGCCACCGGCACCCGCGGCGCCAGGACCACCTGCACCACCCGCGCCCGGACCACCACGGCCCGGACCGCCGCGGCCCGGCGTCTTGGAGGCTGCGGGCTTGCTCGGCAGAAGACCTTCGCGCTGCAGCTTCTTGCGCGCCAGCTTGCGCGCCCGGCGCACAGCCTCGGCCTTCTCACGCACCCGGCGCTCTGACGGCTTCTCGTAGTAGTTGCGCAGTTTCATCTCGCGAAAAATACCTTCGCGCTGCATCTTCTTCTTCAGCGCCTTGAGCGCCTGGTCGACGTTGTTGTCGCGAACGAGAACTTGCAAGCGTGCCGCTCCTCGAGGATCTGGATATACCGTGTCAATTGGGTGAACGCACAAACGCCCCCGGCGCCCTCTGGCTCCGGCAGCGTCTGGCCTCTTGAGGGCACCTTCTAACAGAGCGCCGGAGCAAAGTCCATCGGGTGCAGAAAACCGGTTTGGCACGGCGTTCAGTGGCCGAGGTTGCCCTCTGGAACACCGATTCGCCGATCGGGATTCGGTCCCCCACCGGCGCCGCCGCGCGCCGCTGCGGGCCGATCCCCCGTCGCGCCGATGCCGTGTTTCGGCCGCTGGCTAACTCTATGGCGCTATTCGCTTGACTGTGCGCTCGGCTGGCATATTACGTGGCGCAAAATCATGCGACAGAAGTCGCACGCTCGGGGGCCGAACAAGCGGGTTTTCATGATAGGTGGCAGCGCATGACAAAATCCGGCAAGCCCGCGAATGGCAGTTCCACCGGGACGCGCAAAAGCACCCGCGGCAGCGGCAAAGCCGACGCGAGGCACAGCGAGATCGCGCTGTCCCCCGGCTATAAGCCGAGCGACGACGAGCCGTTCATGAACGAAAAGCAGCGGCTCTACTTCCGCAACAAGCTGCAGGCGTGGAAGGAGGATATCCTCCGCCAGACCAGGGAGACCCTGGTCGGTCTCCACAACGAAACCAATCAGCATGCAGATCTCGCCGACCGCGCGACCTCGGAAACCGACAAGGCCCTGGAACTGCGTGCGCGCGATCGCCAGCGCAAGCTGATCGGCAAGATCGACGCGGCCATCGCGCGAATTGATGACGGCAGCTACGGCTATTGCGAGGAAACGGGCGAGCCGATCAGCCTGAAGCGGCTCGACGCGCGTCCGATCGCCACGCTGTCGATCGAAGCCCAGGAGCGCCACGAGCGCCGCGAGCGGGTCTTCCGGGAAGACTGAGACGGACTTTAGCCGGACCCGAGGGCCATGGCCGCGCCGCGTTATCGCCGTCGCGGGAATGCATGTGAAATGCGGTCATCTTGACCCGCATGGCAAAGACTGCAAGAACGGCGCGTTTTTCACTGCCACACCAGTCCCCAGGGGGTTATCTTGGCGCGCCAGTCGTACCTTTTCACAAGCGAATCCGTCTCCGAGGGGCATCCTGACAAAGTCGCGGATCGCATTTCCGACGAGATCGTCGACCTGTTCTACCGCGAGGGCCCCAAGGCGGGCATCGATCCTTGGACCATCCGCGCCGCCGTTGAAACGCTGACGACGACCAATCAGGTCGTCATCGCCGGCGAGACACGCGGGCCCGCGTCGGTCACCAACGACCAGATCAGCGCGCTGGTCCGGGCCGCCATTCGCGACATCGGCTACGAGCAAGAAGGCTTCCACTGGGAGAAGGCGAATATCCAGATCCTGCTCCACCCGCAGTCCGCCGACATCGCGCAGGGCGTCGACACGGGTGGCAACAAGGAAGAGGGTGCGGGCGACCAGGGCATCATGTTCGGCTACGCCGTGCGCGAGACGCCTGAACTGATGCCGGCGCCGATCTACTACGCCCACAAGATCCTCGAAGAGCTGGCGCGCGCGCGCAAAACCCGCGAGGGTGACGCCGCCAAGCTCGGCCCTGACAGCAAGAGCCAGGTGACCGTGCGCTACGAAGGCGGCAAGCCGGTCGGCGTCACGCAGATCGTCGTTTCGCACCAGCATCTCGACGAGACGCTCACATCCGCCGACGTGCGCGCCATCGTCGAGCCCTACGTCCGCAAGACGCTGCCCGATGGCTGGATCAGCAAGGACACGATCTGGCACGTCAATCCGACGGGCAAGTTCGTCATCGGCGGCCCCGACGGAGACACCGGCCTCACCGGCCGCAAGATC
>CAZKZT010000112.1:1978-4087 GCA_964557265.1 uncultured Hyphomicrobium sp. | reverse complement strand
CTCGGGCAAGGATCCGACCAAGGTCGACCGCTCCGCGGCCTATGCGGCCCGCTATCTCGCGAAGAACGTCGTTGCTTCGGGCATCGCTGACCGCTGCTGCATCCAGCTCGCCTATGCCATTGGCGTGGCCCAGCCGCTCTCGATCTACGTCGACACCTACGGCACCGGCAAAGTGGACGAGGCCAAGATCGAAGCCGCCCTGGCCAAGATCATGGATCTGTCGCCGCGGGGCATCCGCAAGCACCTCGATCTCAACAAGCCCATTTATGCCCGCACCGCTGCGTATGGCCACTTCGGCCGCAAGCCGGACGCCGAGGGCGGCTTCTCCTGGGAGAACACCGACCTCGCCGATGCGGTGAAGAAGGCGGTCTGACACCACTGGCGCAGCGCTCCGCCCACCTCGCGAGGGTGGAGCGCACGCCATGCTGGCCTGCCTGCGCCCTCAGAGCTTTTCTGAGCTTTGCGGCGATGGGTGCTTCCAGAGACGCATACGGCCAGAGATCGAATTTTCTCCCATCTGGTATGTACGAGAAAAATCGCGCTGGACACCTGCGTTGCGGGTGCGCGATTTTTCGGCACCCAGAAACGAGGAGGAAATTGCTTCATGTTCTCACACATCATGGTCGGCGCAGACGACGTTGCCGCGGCCAAGGCCTTTTATGATGCGTCGCTCGGCGCGATCGGCATCCCCGAAGGGAAGGCCGATCCCAAAGGCCGGATCTTCTACCGGACCAAGACCGGCACCTTCGCGATCTCGAAGCCGATCGATGGAAACAACGCGACATTCGCCAACGGCGGCACGATCGGCTTCGCGTGCGACAGCCCGGAAGCCGTGCAGGCATGGCACGCCGCGGGCGTCGCGAACGGCGGCAAGACCTGCGAAGAGCCTCCCGGCTGGCGTGAGATGGGCCCGGTCAAGCTCTACCTTGCCTACCTGCGCGATCCGTCCGGCAACAAGATCTGCGCGCTGCATCGCGGCTGAGGGCATACGAGGCCCCTTTTGAGCGAAGAACGCGATCCCGCCACCAGCGAACTGCGCTCATTCGGCCGCCGCCGTGGCCGCAAACTGAGTGCACGCCAGGACCATCTCCTCGCGGAGATGGGCCCGGCTGTCCGCCCGGATTTGTCGCGCCCCGCGCCGGCCGATGTCACCACGCTCTTCAACCCGCAGGCCCGCGCCGTCTGGCTCGAAATCGGCTTCGGCGGCGGGGAGCATCTCGTCTGGCAGGCGCGCGCCAATCCGCACGTCGGCCTGATCGGCTGTGAGCCTTTCGAGGAAGGCGTCGTCAAGGTGCTGACGCTGATCGAGGCGGAAGGGCTCGCCAACATCCGCGTGCACCCTGATGATGTGCGCCCGCTGCTACGCTGGCTGCCCGAAAGCTCGCTCGACCGCGCCTTCATTCTGTTTCCGGATCCGTGGCCCAAGGCGCGCCATCGCAAACGCCGCCTCGTCGGCACGCCCCTCCTCGATCAGCTTGCGCGTGCCTTGAAACCGGGCGCCGAGCTGCGGCTCGGCACCGACATCGGCGACTACGCGCGCACCATGCTCGTCGCGCTGATGCGCCATCCGTCGTTCCGCTGGACGGCGACGCGCGCAAGTGACTGGCGCGTGCGCCCCGACGACTGGCCGCAAACGCGCTATGAGGCGAAAGCCGTGCGTGAAGGGCGGCGCTCGACCTATCTCAGGTTTGCGCGCGTGTGAGGCTTCGCACCTTCGGTGCGAGCGGGGCTGGCCCCGCGCCCCATCGGGAGGGACACCCTCCCGAACCCACCCGTCCTCAATATCTGGAAATCAATCGTACGGTGATGGCCAAAGGCCACGCCAGAAAATCCCCAACCGGCGAGGCAGCGGCCGCGGACGCCAACGCCTTCGGCTACTGGCGCCGCGGCCGCTGTAGCCGAAGGCGTTGGCGTCCGCGGAAAACAAAAACTCTTACCCCTTCTCGTGCTTCTCCGCGATCATGCGGTCGAGCATCCGCACGCCCCAGCCGGACGACCAGCTCTGGTTCAACTCGTCCCTCGGGGAATCGAGTGCCGTACCCGCGATGTCGAGATGTGCCCACGGCGTATCCTTGACGAAACGCTGGAGAAACGGTTGCGATCCTTCTC
>CAZKZT010000112.1:0-1968 GCA_964557265.1 uncultured Hyphomicrobium sp. | reverse complement strand
TCAAGACCTTCGTGGTCAGCGCCGAGGATCACGACCGGGAGGCCGCCGTGGTCCTGGAGGAACTGGGCCGCCGTAATGGCACCGCCGAAGCGCCCGCCGATGTTCTTCATGTCGGCATTTTTGCTGTCGATCAGCTTGTCGTAGGCTTTGCCGAGCGGCATCCGCCAGACTTTCTCACCGGTCGCGAGACCAGCCTCGATGAGGTCCGCCGCGAGCTTGTCGTCGTTCGCGAACAGCCCGGCGTGCTCCTTGCCAAGGGCGACCATGATGGCGCCGGTCAGCGTCGCAAGATCCACCATGAGGCGCGGCTTGAAGCGCTCCTGCGCGTACCAGATCACGTCGGCGAGGACGAGACGGCCTTCGGCATCGGTATTCAGCACTTCGATCGTCTGCCCCGACATGGACGTCACGATATCACCGGGGCGCTGTGCCCCGCCCGAGACCATGTTCTCGACGAGGCCGATGATGCCGACCACGTTGGCCGCCGCCTTGCGCCCTGCAAGCGCCTTCATCAGGCCGACGACGCAGGCGGCGCCACCCATGTCCCCTTTCATGTCCTCCATGCCGGCGGCGGGCTTCATCGAGAGACCGCCACTGTCGAACACCACGCCCTTGCCGATGATGCAGACGGGCTTGGTGCGCTTCGACTTGGCGCCGTGCCATTGCATGACGACGACGCGCGCCGGCCGCACACTGCCCTGCGCCACGCCAAGCAGCGCGCCCATGCCAAGCTTTTCGAGCGCCTCCGGCTCGAGCACCTCGATCTCGACGCCGAGCGCTGAAAGCTCGAGTGCGCGGGCGGCGAACTCGACGGGGCCGAGTGCATTCGCCGGCTCGTTGATCAGATCGCGCGCAACGAACACGCCTTCTGCGACCGCGAGCTTGTCGGCGAAGGCCTTCTCGGCGGCGCGCGGGTCCTTGCAGTGGACGTACAGCACCGCGGCCTTCTTCTCCTCCGGCTTGCCGTTTTCATCATCAGCGGGCTTGCGGGTACGATATTTCGCAAACTTGTAGCTGCGCAGAACGGCGCCGAACGCCAGTTCGGCTGCCAGCACGTCGGCTGCGACGGCCCCCTTCTCCGGCGCTTCCGCGATCAGGCTGGCGGCTGGCGCGGCGCGGGCCGAAATGGCCGCGAAGGCCGACGCGCCGACCCGCATCCAATCCGTATCAGTTGCGGGTTCGCTTCGAGCGGTGCCGATGAGAAGCAGCCGCGTTGCTTCCAATCGTTCCGGCGACAGCAGCTCGATGCTGCTCCCGGCCTTACCTTTGAAATCAGCAGCTTTGGCAGCTCGCGTAATGGCGCCACCGGATTTCTGGTCCAATGCCTTGAGCGCGGGCCCCGTCGCCAGATCCGAACCGACCAGCCCCGCGACGATCGGACTCGTGTCTGCATCGAGGGCGACGAAGCGGATCTCGGGGCGTTGGGACATCGGAAAATCTCTCCTCGGACACGATCTGGGCACGGCGCCGCCGCTGATACGCCAGCAGGCCGCCCGCCTGCTTAAGCGCGGGCGGGGCACACGGCAAGCGTTGCACGGCCGGTCGATCCATGACCGCTGTCGCTATGTCGCACCTTGGCGCCCAATCCACGGCCGATCGACAGGGCTGGCGTTGTTGCTGCACAGAATCGGGCTAATCCTGGCAGTTGGACCCCGCTGAACCACCGGATGCTGCCGTAGATGTCGTTATTCGCGCTGAAGCCGCCGCCATCGGCGACCACCGAGGACGCTTTTGCGCGCGCTGAGGCGATTCTGCAGCGCACATTCGGCTATCGTGCCTTCCGGTTCCACCAGGAGAGCGCGATCCGCGCCCTGCTCGATGGCCGCGACGCCTTCGTGCTGATGCCGACGGGCGGCGGCAAGTCGCTGTGCTACCAGATCCCCGCGCTCGTGCGCCCCGGCACCGCGATCGTCGTCTCGCCGCTGATCGCGCTGATGCAGGATCAGGTGGACGCGCTGAAATCGCTTG
>CAZKZT010000111.1:0-10396 GCA_964557265.1 uncultured Hyphomicrobium sp. | reverse complement strand
CCTCAAGAGCGGCGATCTGATCCTCGAAGTGCAGGGCGAGAAGGTCAACCGCCCCGCCGACGTCGCCGCCGGCATCAAGAAGGCGACGGATACCGGCCGCCGTGCAGTTCTGCTGCGCGTCAAGTCGGGCGAGGTCCTCCGGTTCGTGGCAGTCCAGCTGAAGGCCGGTTGAAGCAGCCACGGTTGACGGCCGGCATTGACGGCGTCCCCCCGTCGCCGTCAAGGTCGAGCCGAAATGGAGGCGTGCCGGGTCCCCCCGCCCGGCACGCCCTTCCGCTTTGAAAGAAACCGAACGAACGGACCCATGGCCATGCGCGTGCTCGTCGTCGAGGACAATCGCGAGACTGCACAATTCGTGCAGCGCGGCCTACGCGAGGCGAGTCACAACGCCGAAGTCGCCTATGACGGCGAGGAAGGCCTCGAGATGGCGCGAGCCGGCGGTTACGATGTGCTCGTCATCGACCGGATGCTGCCGCGCCTCGACGGGTTGAGCCTGATCCAGCAGCTCCGCAGCGCCGGCGACCAGACGCCGGTGTTGATCCTCTCCGCCATGAGCCACGTCGACGACCGCGTGAAGGGCCTGCGCGCCGGCGGCGACGACTATCTGACCAAACCGTTCGCGCTCGCCGAGTTGATCGCGCGCATCGAAGTGCTGGCGCGGCGGCGCCACCCCGACGAGCAGGCGACGCGCTACACCGTCGGTGATCTCGTGCTGGATCGATTGACCCACAAAGTCACGCGCGGCGCCGAAGCGATCATTCTGCAGCCGCGCGAGTTCCGCCTCCTCGAATACCTCATGCGCAACGCCGGCCAGGTCGTCACGCGCACGATGCTGCTCGAGAACGTGTGGGACTATCATTTCGACCCGCAGACCAACGTCATCGACGTCCACATCTCGCGGCTCCGCGGCAAGATCGACCGCAACTTCGACCGGCCGCTGCTGCATACGGTGCGCGGCGCCGGCTACATGATGCGCGACGGCGGCGATTGATGCACTTCGTTCCGCCCGCACCGCCACAGCCGACGCGCTCGACGCGCCTGTGGCATACGACTGTATTCAGGACCATGGCCGTGGCGACGGCCGTGCTGGCGACGGCGGCCATTCTCGTCGTGGCGCTGGCGATCCGCTCGACCAACGACGCCTTGAGCCGCGCGACGATCGCGGATCTCGATCGCGAGGGCGCGGCGCTTCGCCAAACACTCGCACGTGAAGGCCTTGACGCGCTCGTGCTGAGGATCGCGGAGCAGATCGCAAGCGGCGACGGCTTTCGCTACCGGCTATCGGACGCCAAGGGCACGCGGATCGCGGGCAATCTACGCGAGGCGCCGTCCTTTCAGAGTGATGCGCACGGTGGCGGCACATTCCGCTACGGCGTCGTGCCGAGAGGCAGCGACGGAGCCAGCCGCGGGCGCCTTGCCGCCGGCCGTGTGTTCTCGCTCCCTGGAGACCTCACGCTGATCGTTGCGCGGGACATCGAGGCCCAGCGCGAATTTCTCACCCATACCAACTGGGCACTTGGACTCGGAGTCGGACTGCTCGCACTGGTCGGGCTCGGCGCCGGCGTCCTGCTCAGCCGCCACCTCCTCGGCCGCGTCGATGCGATGACGGCGGCGAGCCGTTCGATCATGGCCGGCAACCTCGCGGAGCGGCTGCCGCGCACGGGCAGCAGCGACGAACTCGACCGCCTTGCCGACAGCCTCAACCTCATGCTCGACCGCATCGAGCTGCTGATGGCGGGGCTCAAGGAAGTGTCGGACAACATCGCGCATGACTTGAAAACGCCGCTCAACCGGCTGCGCAACCGCGCCGAGGCCGCTCTTGCCGATGCGCGGGGCGGACCCGCCTGGCGCGACGGCCTCGAACAGACGATCGAAGACGCCGACGAGCTGATGAAGACGTTCAACGCGCTGTTGCTGATCGCACGCCTGGAGGCGGGCGCCGTCGACGACACGCTCGCGTCGATGGATCTTGGCGCCATGGTTGGCGATCTCGCGGAGTTGTACGAGCCGGCCGCCGAGGAAGCCGGCCTCTCGCTCGCGTGGCAAGGCGTCGGCGATGGTGCCGTCGAGATCCGCGCCAACCGCCAGCTCATCGGGCAGGCGATCGCCAATCTGATCGAGAACGCGATCAAGTACGGCGTCCCGGACGGCGAAAGCGCGCGGCAAAGCGGCAGCATCATGGTCGCGCTGCGCACCGTGCATGACCGCGCCGAAGTCATCGTTGCGGACCGCGGCCCCGGCATTCCCGAGGGGGACCGCGAGCGCGCCATGCGCCGCTTCGTGCGCCTCGAAGCGAGCCGCACCAAGCCCGGCACCGGGCTCGGTCTCAGCCTCGTTGCCGCTGTGGCGCGCCTCCACGGCGGCACGTTCCGTCTCGAGGACAACCAGCCGGGCTTGCGCGCCGTCCTTTCGCTGCCGATGATAGGCGCGCCTGCGGCCGTGTCCCGGCTGCAGGCAAGTGCAGCGCCAGACAGGAACGAAAAAGAATGCAACGAGGCGCGGACGATCTGAAGCCGCTGTGGCAGCGCATCAGCGAGACGCCGATCGCGTTCGACGCGCGCTTCGCCGACGATCGACTGGCCGAACTGATCACGACAGCGGAGGCAGCGGCGGACACCCCCGAACTGCCCCGGCTCCTCGCCGATCCACACGTCCGCGCACTTCTCGCTGGCACGCTCGGCAGCTCACCTTACCTGGCGACGTTGATCCTGCGCGACGGCGTTCGCCTTGCCCGCATCCTGTCGTCGGCGCCAGAAGCGCTCATGCAGCATCTCGGCGAGAAACTCGATGCCGAGATGGCCGACGCCGCAACCCAGAACGAAGCGATGGCGCTCCTGCGCCGCTACAAGGCCGAAGTGGCACTGCTGGTCGCGCTCGCCGACCTCGGCGGCGTATGGCCGGTGATGACGGTGACCGCTGCCCTTACCGAGGCCGCCGACAAGACCACGAGCGCCGCCGTGCGCTATCTGTTCAAGGCGGCGATCGCGAAGGGCGACTGGCTCGGCACGGCTGGCCCGGCACCCGAGGCTGGCTCCGGTTACATCGTCATCGGCATGGGCAAGCACGGCGCCCACGAACTCAATTATTCGAGCGACATCGATCTCATCGTCTTCTTCGAGCGCGAGCTGGTTCAGCTCAAGCAGGGCGTCGAGCCGCTCGCCTTCTTCGTCCGTATGACGCGCGATCTCGTGCGCTTGATGCAGGAGCGCACCGGCGACGGCTACGTGTTCCGCACCGATTTGAGGCTCAGGCCCGATCCCGGCGCCACGCAAGTCGCGATCTCGACCGACGCCGCGCTCAACTACTATGAGAGCTTCGGCCAGAACTGGGAACGCGCCGCCATGATCAAGGCGCGCGCCGTCGCGGGCGACATTCCCGCCGGGACGTCCTTCATCGGCGAGCTGGCACCGTTCGTGTGGCGCAAGTATCTCGATTTCGCCGCGATCGCCGACATCCACGCGATGAAGCGCCAGATCCACGCCTTCAAGGGTTTCGGCACGATCGGCGTCGCGGGCCACAACATCAAAGTCGGCCGCGGTGGCATCCGCGAAATCGAGTTCTTCGCGCAAACGCAGCAACTCATCGCTGGCGGCCGCCAGATCGACCTGCGCCAGCCGGATACGATCGGTGCCCTCGGCCGCCTCACCGAACGCGGCTGGATCCGAGCGGAAGTGCGTGACGAACTCGTCGACAGCTATCAGTTCCTGCGCCGCATCGAGCATCGCCTGCAGATGATCGCCGACGAGCAGACGCAGAAGCTGCCAGCCGACGCCGAAGGATTGCTGCGGCTCGCGAACTTCTCCGGCTACACCGACACGCCCGCTTTCGCGACGGCGCTGGTCGCGCATCTCGAACGCGTGCAGCGCCACTACGGCGCGCTGTTCGAGGATGTGCCGGAACTCACGCACGGCACCGCCAACATGGTCTTTGCCGGCGAGCAGGATGACCCCGACACCGTCGAGGCGCTGGCGCGCATGGGTTTCAAGAACCCGCCCGACGTCATCGGCCTCGTGCGCGGCTGGCATCACGGGCGCTATCAGGCGGTGCGCACGCCGCGCGCGCGCGAGCTGCTGACGGAGGTGCAGCCGCTGCTGATCGATGCGCTCGCCCGCACCAGCGATCCTGACCAGGCGTTCCTCTCGTTCGATCGCTTTCTGGCGCAGCTTCCTTCCGGCGTGCAGCTCTTCTCGCTGTTGCGCGCCAACCCGAGCCTGCTGCGCCTCGTCGCCGACATCATGGGTTCGGCGCCGCGCCTCGCGCGGATCATGAGCCGCCGCCGCCGCGTGCTCGATGCGGTGCTCGATCCGGGTTTTTTCGGCAGCCTTCCCGATACCAATGCCCTCGCCCGCATCGTCGACGCCGAGATCGACGCCACGGCCGATCATCAGGAAGCCCTCGATCGCGCGCGCATCGTCGGCAGCGAGCAGGCGTTCCTGATCGGCGTGCGGGTACTCTCCGGCACGATCACCGCGGCGCAGGCCGGTGGCGCCTATGCGGCACTCGCCGAGCATCTGATCGCAGCGCTCCAGCGTAAGGTCGAACTCGAGCTCGTCGCCCAGAGCGGGCACGTTGCCGGCGGCGCAGCCTGCGTCGTCGCGATGGGCAAGCTCGGTGGCCGTGAGATGACGGCGGCGTCGGACCTCGACCTGATCCTGGTCTACGATTTCGACGAGGCTCATACGCAATCCGACGGTGCGCGGCCGCTGGCGCCGAGCCAATACTACGCGCGCCTCACCCAGCGCCTGATCTCAGCGCTATCGGCGCCGACCGCCGAGGGATTGCTCTACGAAGTCGACATGCGCCTGCGCCCATCCGGACAGAAAGGCCCCGTCGCGACGCAGCTCTCGAGCTTCGAGCACTATCAGGAGCACTCCGCCTGGACCTGGGAGCACATGGCGCTGACGCGTGCGCGCGTGATTTCGGGGCCGGAGTGGCTGCGTGAGCGGGTCGAGGCTGCGATCCGTCACGCGCTGGTCCGCCCACGCGAGCGCACCAAGCTCGTGACGGACGTCCGCGATATGCGGGCCCTCATCGCCAAGGAGAAGGGCACCGACGACATCTGGGAGCTGAAGCAGGTCCGCGGCGGTCTCGTCGACCTCGAATTCATCGCTCAGTTCCTGCAGCTCGCCCACGCCGACACCCACCCCGAGATCCTGGACCAGAACACGATCGGCGCGCTCCGCAAGCTCGCCGCAGCCGGGCTCCTCAGCGCCCCGCACGCCGATGTGCTGATCCCGGCCGCGATCCTCGTCCACAATCTGACCGAGGTGCTGCGGCTGTGCCTCGACGGTCCGTTCGACCCCGCCAAAGCCCCGGACGGCGTGAAAGAGCTGCTCACGCGGGCCGGCGAAGTCCCGGATTTCATCCGCCTGGAGGCCGCCCTCCGCACGACCCTGACCGAGGTCGCCGCGCTGTTCGACGAAATCATCGTCTGAACAATGATCACTTGAAGACAAAGTCTTACAAAGATACGGCGACGGATTTCCCCATCGGCCGGCGTTTCCTCCTCGAAACCTGTTTCCTTTCGAGGAGCGACACGAATGTCGAAGAAGAAGATCTTTGTTATTGCAGCCGTTCTGGTGGCCGGCGGCGCCGCGATCGCGGTCTCCGCGCCAGGACACCGGATGCACGGCGGCATGATGGACCGCTGGATGGGCGGCGATCGCCATGAAATGGGGCTTGGCCTCGGCATGGGCGGCGGATGGCGCGGCACGCTTACCCGCGAGCAGTTCGACGCGAAGGTGCGCGAGCGCTTTGCCCGCCTCGACGCCAACAGCGACGGCGCGATCGATGTTGCGGAGATCGAAGCCGCCCTGGCCAAGGGTGCGGACCACCGCCGCGGTCATCGTAAGAACCGTGCCGAACGCCGTGGTGGCGACGAGCGGGGCGAGGCGGGCCGCGGCCGGTCGATCACCAAATCCGAGTTCCTCGACGACATCCGGCGCCAGTTCGCCCGCGCGGATCTCGACAGCGACGGCAAGATCACCGACGCCGACCTGCCGCCGCCGATGCGCGGACGCGGCTTCCTGACGGGTGAGCATGGGTTCGGCCAAGGCTTCCGTATGCGCGGTCCGCGCGGACGGCACATGATGTCGTTCCTGCGCGGCGCGGATGCCGACAAGGATGGAGCGATCACACTTGACGAGGCCGTCAACGCCGCCAGTGCCCGCTTCGACCGCATGGACGTCACCAAGGACGGCGTTCTCGACCGTGCCGACCGTGACGCCGCGCGCAAGGAAATGACCGATTACCGCGTCAAGCGCATCCTTCACCGCTACGGCGCCACGGCCGAGGGCAAGATCACCCGCGAGCAGGCGTTCAAGGTTGCAGGTGAGATGTTCGAGCGCATGGACCGCAACAAAGACGGCACCGTTACGCGGGGCGAGCGTCCGGGCTGGCATGGACGTGGCGATGGTCACGAGCGGCGCATGTGGCGCGGCCGTGACCGGGATCGCGGCGGCGAGACCACCCCTGCGGCGCCGGGCGCGGAGCAGAAGAAGATCTGACCGACTGAACGCATGAAAGGATCCCGGGCCACAGGTTCGGGATCCTTGCTCCCAGGACGAAATGGCTGAGGCGAACATGCACGCGCTGCGCTACAATCGCGTCCCTGAAGTGACTGTGGGGAGCCTTCGCGTGACGCGCGCGCCGGAAAGCGGTCCAGGCACGGGCAACCGGCCGGGACCGGACGCGAGAATGGTGGCCGAGGAGGCCGCCGTTCTTGCCCGTATTCGCGACGGCGACGGCGCTGCGTTCCGCATCCTGATCGACCGTCATCTCAACGTCCTCCTGGCAGTGGCGCGCCGGATGCTGCGGACCGAGGGCGATGCCGAGGACGTTGTGCAAGAGGCGCTGGTGCGCGTCTGGCATCACGCCGGCACACTCGAACTCGGCCCTGGCGGCGTGCGGCCCTGGCTGCGCCGGGTGGTCACGAACCTGTGCCTCGACCATCTGCGCCGTCACCGGCTCACGAGTGTCGTGGCCGAGGTGCCCGAGACGCTCGAGGCGCCGACCCAGGAGCGCGGCCTCGAGGAAGCGGACCTGTCGAAGCGGGTCGAGGCGGCGCTCGCCGCACTCCCCGAGCGCCAGCGGGTTGCGTTGACACTGTTTCACTACGAAGGATTGAGCCAGATCGAAGTCGGCGACATGCTGGGCATATCGGACGAAGCGGTGGAATCACTGCTCGCCCGCGCCCGCAGGTCGCTCAAGGTGGCTCTGAAGGATGAATGGCGGCAACTGCTGCCGGACGAAGAGTAAGAAGAAAAGAGGCGGGGCGCTGCAGGCGCTTCGAGAATGACCATGACGAGCGAAAAGAGACTGGCCGATCTCACCGATTTCGAGGGCGTGCTCGACACGTTCGGATCCGATCCTGCGCGTTGGCCTGAAACCAGGCGCGAGGGGCTGCTCGGTCTGGCGGCAACCGATAAGGGCGCGGGACGCCTGCTGCGAGAAGCGCAAGCACTCGACGCCGTCCTCTCCCGCGGCGCCGGCCCTCGCATCGGCAATACCGCCGCGCTCGCTGATCGGATCGCAGCGGCAGTCAAGACGCCGGTGCCGGCGGCTTCGACGGGGCCGGACATTGCCGATCGCATAGCCGCTACCGCCGACAAGCCGGGCGTCGTCATCGCATGGCCGAAAGCCGACGCCAGGGCCCGGCAGGCGGCGGCGCTCACCGGAGCGATGCCGAGCCGCAACCGGGCGACGGCGCAATGGCGCACCGCGGCCGCGCTTGCAGCCTCGCTGATGCTTGGTGTCTTCGTCGGCGCGATGGACTTCGTACCGTCGGGCTTCACAGGGCTGGTGCCATCGATCGAAGCCAACGCCGACACCCCGCGGGAGCTCGCTCTTCTGCAAGGTGACGACCTGCTCGATTTCCTCGACGAGAGGTCTCAATGACCGCGGTTCCCGCAGACACGCAGCCTGCGCGCAAGGCACCTCGCTGGCTGCTGGTCGTGCTTGCGGTTTCGCTGCTGCTGAACGGGCTCGTGTTCGGCGCCATGAGCGCGCGCTGGTGGGCCATGCGACACGCGCCGCCGGCGTGGCTCGGCGCATCCGACAACTCGCACCTCTTTGCATTGGCCTTCGTTCTTCCGCGAGAGCGCTACCAGGAGATTCGCCGAGAAGTCGAGAACGAGCGAGCCGCTTTGAGGCCCGTACGCCAGAAGCGATGGGAGACACGTGAAGAGCTGCGGCAGACGCTTCTCGCCAATCCTTTCGACCCCGCGAAGTTCTCCGAAATTCAAACCCGGCTGTACGATACCGAACAGCAGACCCGGCTCGGCACGCTGAAGGTGGTGGCCGCGATCATGCAGCGCCTGACGGCGGAGGAGCGTGCCGCGCTGGCGGAATGGGAATTGAAGGACCGCACCAAGCGCCGCGAATTCTGGCGCAGCATGCGCGAGCGCGAGAAGAAGGCGAAGTAGCTGGCTCCGCGCGCCGATCGTTGATGAAGTGTAAAGAATCCAGCCTCCCGAACATTCAGCCTAATTAAAACTTTATCGGCCATAGTCCCGCCACGCGTAGTCGTGGAGGCAGTGGCGTCATGGAATTCGTAACCGGGCATATCGAGCGCTGGCGGCAGACATGGAGCGCCGGCGACACCGGCGTCGTGCTGTGGACATTCACAGCGACACTGTTCCTCTCAGCGATGCTGCTGTTCTCGGTGCAGCCGATGTTCGCCAAGATGGTGCTGCCGAAACTCGGCGGCTCACCGTCGGTGTGGGCGGTGTCGATGTGCTTCTTCCAGGCCGTGCTGCTCGCCGGCTATTGCTACGCGCATCTCCTGAGCCGCTTCCTCGCCCCGCGCCTGATCCCGCTCGTCCATCTGCTCGTCCTGGCCGTCGCGATGCTGGCGCTGCCGATCGGCCTCCCCGAGAGCCGCGCCGAGCCCCCCGCGGGTGATGCCTACGGCTGGCTGATCGTCACGCTGATGCTCGGTGTCGGCCTGCCGTTCTTCGCCGTCTCCGCCAACGCGCCGTTGCTGCAGGCTTGGTTCGCCCGCACCGGCCACCCGCACGCAAGCGACCCCTATTTCCTCTACGGCGCCTCCAACCTCGGCAGCCTGATCGCACTTCTCGCCTATCCGGTCGCCATCGAGCCCTTCACCGGTCTCGCTCAGCAGACGACGCTGTGGGCTGTGGGATTCCTCGCGCTCGCGGTGATGATCGCGGGCTGTGGCGCCCTGATGATCCTCGCCGCGCGCAACGACAGCGCTGATGTTCCCGCACCCGTCGCCGCGCATCTCGATGCGCGCCCGATCACGCTTTCCCAGCGCGCGATCTGGATCGGCCTCGCCTTCGTCCCCTCCGGTCTGCTCGTCGCCTTTACGAGCTACGTGACCACCGACATCGCTTCGGCCCCGTTCCTGTGGGTCATCCCGCTCGCGATGTTCCTCGGCACCTTCATCCTCGTCTTCCGCGACAAGCCCGCCATCCCGCATCAGTGGATGCTGTTCGCACAGCCGATGCTGACGATCGTCGTCATCTTCGGCTTGTCGATGGTCGGCAATGTCGGCTGGATGATCGCCTCGCTTGCCGGCACGCTCGCGTTCTTCGTTGCGACGATGGTCTGCCATCGCGAGCTGTTCGAACGCCGCCCGGCGAGCCAGCATCTCACCGAGTTCTATCTCTGGATGTCGTTCGGCGGCGTCCTCGGCGGCATCTTCGCGGCCCTGGTATCGCCGCAGATCTTCAACGCCGTGTGGGAATATCCGCTGCTGCTGGTGCTCGCCATGGCCTGCCGTCCGGGCATCGGCAAGCGCGTATCGAAGACCGAGACGCTCGAGCTCCTCGCCATCGCGGCCGGAGCGATCGCTGTGATGCTGCTGATCGCCTCGCTGCACCGTCGCGGCGTCCTCGACATGGGTAACGCCAACATCCTGCGCGCACTGATGCTGATGGGCTTAGGCGGACTGGCGCTGTTGCAGCGTGACGCCGCCGCGCGTCAGCTCGTCTTCACCGCCATCGCGGCGCTGACGCTCACGCTGCTGCCGTCGCCGATGAACCGCGGCGATGCCGAGCGTAGCTTCTTCGGCGTCCATCGCGTGGAAACCAGCACGGACGGCACCATGCGGCTCCTGCTGCACGGGACCACCATCCACGGCGCCGAGCGGCTCGCGACCAAAGACGGCTCACCGATCGTGCGCCCGCTGCCAGCCACCTACTATCATCCCAACAGCCCGATGAAGCGCGGCATCGACGTCGCCCGCGCCAATCACACCTCGGCTGAAACCTTCCGCGTCGGCATCGTCGGTCTCGGCGCCGGTGCCATGGCCTGCAATGCACGCGAAGGTGACGCCTGGCGCTTCTACGAGATCGACCCCGTGGTCGTGAAGATCGCCAGTGATCCGAAGCGCTTCCGCTTCCTCTCGGCCTGCCAGCCCAATGCCGACATCGTC
>CAZKZT010000110.1:0-10437 GCA_964557265.1 uncultured Hyphomicrobium sp. | reverse complement strand
AGCCGATGCCGCCGAGCACCGCCGCCGTGAACGCCTTGATCCCTGGCACGAAACCATCCGCGAAGTTCACGACGCCATAGTAGATGAGGTAGAGCACGCCCGCGACCGCCGCCAGCGCACCGCCCATGATGAAGGTAATCGAGATCGTGCGATCGACGTTGATCCCGAGCAACGCCGCCATGCGCCGGTCCTGCTCACAGGCGCGCTGCGCGCGGCCGAGCGGCGTGTGCTGCACCACCCACCAGAAAACGGTCAGCAGCACCGCCGTCACCGCCATGATCAGCATCTGCTTGTAGGACAGCGTCACTGCGTAGTTCGCGCCCTGCTTGAGGGTGATGACGTCATTCAGCAGCGGCGCGATGGGCTTGTTGCGCGGCCCCTGGGCCACCTGCACCAAATTCATCAGAAAGATCGACATGCCGATCGCCGAGATCAGCGGCGCCAGGCGAAACGAGCCGCGCAGAGGTCGGTACGCCACACGCTCTATGGCCCAGCTCCACAGCGACGTCAGGAACATCGCGGCGAACAGCACCACCAGCAGCGCCAGCGCCACCGATCCGATACCGAGCACCGTCGTCAGGAACAGGAATGAGATGAGCGCGATGAACGTCGACACCATGAACAGGTCGCCATGCGCGAAATTGATCATCCCGATGATGCCGAACACCATCGTGTAGCCGATGGCGATGAGGCCGTAGATCGACCCGAGCGTGATGCCGTTGATGATCTGCTGGAGGAAATATTCCAACCCTGATCTCCCGTTCGCCGCGCCAGCCGCCGGCCGATCATCGGCCCAGTCATGCGAACCCCGCACGATCATGAGCCGCGAATCGAACCTCCGGATAGAACCCGAACGCACTTCTCTCGGGAAAAGTGCGCCCGTGCCCGGTCTCGACGATGAAGTTTGCGGGAAACGCAGCCGGTGTAAAGCGTGCTTGCTGGGCATCGCGCCGGCGAACGGCCGATCCGTGGGCGTTCCGTGACGTCGACGTCACGGAAATCCACATCCTTCCAGTCTCACATCATGTTGTGCGTGCCGTCACAGAACGGCGCATCGTCGGTGCTCTTGCAGCCGCACAGGTTGAATGTGCCGGTGCCCTCCGCCACGAAGCGCTGCGGCAGAATGGACGTCCCCTTGTGGCTGGCCGTATCACAGAACGGCTGGCGGCTGGAGCGCCCGCAGCGGCACCACAGATAGGCTTTGCCCTCCTCGAGCTCGACCTGATACGGCCCGAGCTGGGCTGCGACGGGTTCATCTGTCATCGATCGGTGTCCTTGCCTTGACCTCGATAGGCCGCATCTGGCCATGGAGTGCCGCGGCGGGCAAGGGCGCGTTGGCGGCTGCGTGAATACGGCGCGGCTGAATACCCGAGCACCGAGGTCGGGCCATCCTCGCGCGTCCGCGCCGACTATTCGATCAGCTGCAGCCGATCGCGCTCGATGCGCGGTGTCTGATGCCTCTGCGGCTCGTCCTTCCAGCGCTCGTAGCGCACGCCTGGAAAAATGACGATCTCCGCCGACGTCTCACCGCGATGCACCTTGCGCGCCCGCGGGGCCGCCTGTGCTTCAGGGAAATCCAGTATCGTTGCCATGGCTCGTCTCCAACCGAGGTGCGGCCCTTCAAGGATACGCAACACGGCCGGCGAATCCGGCGCTTCCCTACAAATGATTGGAACGCAGACATAGTTAATCAAAAGTTAATGCGAAAGCGTAACCGACGATCCACGGGAAGTTGAGTCGCAGCCTGATGCATGTGAGTCACACGCCGTGCGGGGTGCCGCGGATCGACGTCAACCCTGCGCGCCACCTGGCGCCTTCGCTCTGAGCCGCGCCGCGACATCCGCCGCGAGCGCGCCGCCCTCCACCAGCTCATCCAGCACCTCGCGCTGATGCTGGCCCTGGCGCGGTCCCGCGTGACGGATACGCCCGGGCGTGCGCATCATCCGCGGGAACACGTTCTGCATCTTGAGCGGCCCGAGGTCGGGATCGTCGACGGTCGTGATGCTCTCACGCGCGATGTACTGCGGGTCTTCGAAGATCTGGCCGATGTCGTAGACCGGCCCGATCGCGGCCTCCGCCTTCTCGAAAGCCTCCAGCACTTCCTTCAGCGTATGGCGCGCGATCCAGCCACCGACGATGCCATCCACTTCCTCGACATGCTTCACGCGGCCGGCATTGGTGCGAAACCGCGGATCGTCCGCCGTGCCCGGCCCGCCGGTCAGCTCGAGCACCCGCCGCGTGATGCTCGGCGCTGCCGCCGACAGCGCCACCCAGCGCCCGTCCTTGGTCACGTACGCATTGCGCGGCGCATTGTTTGCCGAACGGTTGCCCGCCCTGTTCTGGATGATGCCGAGCTGGTCGAAAGTGGAAGGCTGTCCGCCGAGCAGCGCAAAGAGCGGCTCGTAGAGCGACAGATCGATCACCTGCCCCTTGCCGCTCCCCTGCACGTCGCGCTCGTAGATGGCGAACATCGCCGCGAACGCGCCATGGTAGGCCGCGACTCCATCCGCCAGCCCGAACGGCGGCAGCGTCGGCGGCCCTTTCGCCTCGCCGGTGATGTGCGCGAACCCCGAGAACGCCTCGGCAATCGTCCCGAAGCCCGCGCGGTGGCGGTACGGCCCCGTCTGCCCGAAGCCTGTGACCCGCAGCATCACGAGACGCGGATTGAGCGCCGACAGCACATCCCAGCCGAGCCCCCAGCGTTCCAGCGTGCCGGTGCGGAAGTTCTCGATCAGCACGTCGGCGTCTTTGACCAGCGCCAGGAACGCGGCCTTCCCGTCGTCCTCGTGCAGGTCGAGCGTGATGCAGCGCTTGTTGCGCCCCGTCACCTTGAACCACAAGCCGTGCCCGTCCTTGGACTGGCCCATCTTGCGCAGCGCATCGCCATCCGGATGCTCGACCTTGACGACATCGGCGCCGAAATCAGCGAGCACCATCGCAGTCAGCGGCCCCGCGAACACGGTCGCGCAATCGATCACCTTGAGGCCGGCGAGCGGGCCATCGCGCTCGGTATCATGTTTCATCGCTTCGCCTCGCTCCTCGCTGCCAGCGCTTTCACCCTGCGTTCGCGCATGAACGTATAGACACCCGCCGCGACCACAAGCCCGGTGCCGAATAGCGCCATCGCATCCGGCCGCTCACCCCACATCAGCAGTCCGGCCAGGATCGCCCACAGGATCGCGCAGTAGCGGAACGGCGACACGATCGCCACGTCGCCGTACCGCATCGCATCGACCATCAGGTAGTACCCCCCGATGATGAAGGTCGCCGACCCGAGCAACAGCAGCAGCGACCGCGGCGCGGGCACGATCCACGTCTCGAACAGTGAGAAGCTGCTCGCCGCCAGCGTCACCGTCACCGCCGACAACAGCACGAGCAGGATCGCGGGCACATTGCGCCCGATCCGGCGCGTCGACAGATCGCGCAGCACCGTGAACCCCACCGACATCACCGCCAGGATCGACCAGACGTTGAACGCCTCGCCGCCCGGCCGGATGATGATGAGAACCCCGATGAATCCGACCAGCGTCGCGAGCCAGCGCCGCCAACCGACCGGCTCACCGAGAAAGATCGCGGCCCCGGCGGTGATCGCAAGCGGCATCGACTGCAGGATCGCGGTGGTGGTTGCGATCGGCATGTTGAACAGCGCGAACAGGAAGAAGAAGGTCGCGCCGATCTCGCCGATATTGCGCAGCACCAGCAGTCGCCCGAGGCCGCGCAGCCGCTCCACGTTCAACACACCCATGGCCACGCATGCGGTCAACGCCATCAGTGCCGCCATGACGCCACGCATGAAGATCGCCTGCCCGCCCGGCAATTCAGCGGTCGCGAGCTTGATCAGCGTGTCGTTGGCTGTGAAGCTCGCCTGCCCCGCGATCATGCAGGCGATCGCGCGCATATTCGAGGAAGCCGCCTCGACAGGTGGGCTCATGACCGGATCTCGACGGCCACACGCCGCGCCTGCGCCAGACGGCGCTCACGGGCGAACATCACGAGACCCGGCGCGACGACCACGATGATACCGACGCTCGCGAGCAGGTTCGGCACCTCGCCCCACGCCACGATGCCGACCAGCACCGCCCACAGCACCGTGCCGTAGCGGAACGGCGCGACCGCCGACACCTCGCCGAGGCGCATCGCCTGCACCATGCAGAAGAACCCCGCCGCAACGAACGTACCCGCCGCGATCACATACCCCGCCGTCTCCATCGACGGCATCGTCCACGGCGCGAGCGGCCACAGCGCGAAACCGCTCACCGCGACCCCCGCCGCCGAGATCGCGCCGATCGTGAGCGTCGGCATCCCGCGGTCGATCCGTGTCGTCGCCAGATCGCGCAGCGACATGCACAGCATCGCCGCAACCGCGAGCAGCGACCACCACGTAAACCCGCCCGCCCCCGGCTGCAGCACCATCAGCACGCCAATGAGACCGACCGCACCCGCGCACCAGCGCTGCCAGCCGACCCGCTCTGCGAACAGCCATGCCGCCGCCACCGTCGTCACAAGCGGAATGAACTGCAGAACCGCTGCCGCATTGGCGAATGGCATGCGCAGGATGGCGGCAACGAAGAACAGTGCTGCGCCCGCTTCCCCGACGACACGCAGCGCCATCGCCGGCGACAGCATCGCACGATGCCAGCGCAGCGCGCCCTGGCTCCACGCCGCCAGCGCCAGCAGCCCGCACGCAACGAGACTGCGGCCGGCGAGCATCTGCCCGAGCGGCATCTCGTGCGATGCCGCGCGCAGGAGTGCGTCGCCGCAGATGAGAAAAAAACCGGCGCCGATCACCGTGGCAATCGCCAGCAGGTTGTTGCGCCCTCCCGCCCCGGCGTTCGCCACCCCGTCTGGACGTGCGGCGGATGGCGCACGCGCGCTGCCGTCCGTCTGCCCGATGCCCACCTCTTGCCTCCCTGCGCCCGCTCTTCGAGGGCTTGCCTATGCGTGTTGGACGCCGCGCCCGATCGGACCGGCGCCTGTCATGACCTCAGTCGGCGCAGCTTTTGTTCGCGATAGAACGTGTAGAGGCCGGCCGAACAGACGATGGTGATGCCGAGAAGCGTCAGCGCGTCCGGATAGTGCCCGAAAACGAACACGCTCGAGACGATCGAGTACAGGATGATCGTATAGCGGAAAGGCACGACCGCCGACACCTCGCCGGTGCGCATGGATATGATGACACCGAGCTGGCCGAGCAGGCTGAACAGCGCCGCACCGGAGAGCTTGAGCATCAGGCTCTGATCCGGCCATTGCCAGTTCGAGAACGGCGCCACGGCAAGCGCAGCGACCGTCACCGCGCCGGCGGAAATCGTCATGATCAGGATTGCCGGAACCCGCCTGTTGATGCGGCGCGTGGAGAGGTCACGCAGCGCCGTACACATCACCGATGCGATCCCGACCAGAGCCCACCAGCTGAACGTCGACCCGCCCGGCCTGACGATGATCACGACGCCGATCAGCCCGATCACCGTTGCCGTCCATCGCCGCCAGCCAACGCGCTCGCCCAGAAAAACCGCCGACGCTGCCGTGAGGACCATCGGGCTCAACTGCCCGATCGCCGTCAAATCGGCATAGGGCAAACGCGCCAGCGCGCTCTGGAACAGCCACCCGCTGCTGACATCGCCGACGATCCGCCCGGCCATGGCCCGCTCCAGGGCATGACGCAGTTCCCGCATCGCGCCTGTGTAGATGGCGACGCCGAGCGACACCATGAAGATCAGGGCGCCGCGAATGAAAAGGAGCTGGCTGGTCGGCAGGCTCGTCGAGGCGAGCTTCATCAGCGTGTCGCCGCAGGCGAACGAGGCCATCGCGAGCGACATCGCGACGATAGCCCGGACGTTGGCTGCTGCCGCAAGCGCACCTGCACCCTCGTCCGGCGCTTGGCGCGGACCCCGCCCTTCGGGCTCGCTCACCCCCTTGGCCTCCCCAGCCACTTCCCCTTCTCCCGACCTTTACGGGGCGAAGGTCAGGATGAGGGGCGGCACAGATGCCACCGTCAGCGTTTGCCGCCGCCCCTCACCCTGACCCTCTCGCCGCGCGCGAGGAGAAGGGATTCCCTCCCGATGCGTTCCGGTGTTGTTGTCTTCAGCCGCCGGTCACGCTCATATGCCGCTGAACCGCCGGACGGCTCGTCCGGCGATCGATCACGAAATCATGGCCTTTCGGCTTACGCCCGATCGCCTCGTCGATCGCCGCCTGCAGGCGGGCGTCGTCGCTCGAAGCCCGCAGCGGCGCGCGCAGATCCGCGGCATCTTCTTGACCGAGACACATATAAAGCGTGCCGGTACAGGTCAGGCGCACGCGGTTGCAGCTCTCACAGAAGTTGTGCGTCATCGGTGTGATGAAGCCGAGCCGCCCTCCCGTCTCCGCGACCTCGACGTAACGCGCCGGCCCGCCGGTCCGGTAGGGAATGTCGTTCAGCGTGAACTCATCCATCAGCCGCGCGCGCACGATCGAAAGCGGCAGGTACTGGTCGGTGCGGTCGCCGTCGATGTCGCCGAGCGGCATTGTCTCGATCAGCGTCAGGTCAGCGCCGCGGCCGTGGGCGAAGCGCACGAGGTCGGCGATCTCGTGCTCGTTCACGCCCTTGAGCGCCACCGCATTGATCTTGACCTTGATCCCCGCCGCCTCGGCGGCCTCGATACCGGTCATCACGTTGGCAAAGTCGCCCCAGCGCGTGATCGACTTGAAGGTCGCCGGATCCAGCGTATCGAGCGAGATGTTGATCCGCCGCACGCCACAGTCCGCGAGCGCGCGGGCGTACTTCGGCAACTGGCTGCCATTGGTCGTCAGCGTCAGTTCTTCGAGCGCACCGCTCGACAAGTGCCGCGACAGCGCCTCGAACAGCCACATGATATTCTTGCGCACCAGCGGCTCGCCGCCGGTGATCCGCAGCTTGCGCACGCCCCGGTCGACAAAGGCCGAGCACAGCCGGTCCAGTTCTTCGAGCGTCAGCAGGTCCCGCTTCGGCAGGAACGTCATGTGCTCGGCCATGCAATACACGCAGCGGAAGTCGCACCGGTCGGTCACAGACACCCGGAGATAGCTGACATGGCGCCCGAAGGGATCGATCAGATCGCCGCCCGCCGGTCGGGTTGCAGCAGCTGCTGAACCCCTCGCCGTTCTCTCCTCCGTCAGTGTGCTGCTCGCCATTTCGCACCTTACCATCCGCTCAACGGCGGAATTTAGGTTGCTGTTCTATCACTTAACGACGTTTCGCAACCGAATATGCCAGAATTTCTAGCATATATGGGGCGCCGGTACGAGGGCCACCACCCTCTCTATTCCGCATTCCGGCCCTCCGCATTCAACGCTCAGGCCCGCAATTAACCGATGCTTATGCTCTAGCTCATATTGTTGAGCGAGTGTTGATCAGTGAGGGGCCCATCCGCGATGCTGAACGCGGTCATCGGTGTCGGTCAGACCAACTCGCTTATGGGGACCTATGCGGTCAGCCTCAGCGAGGCCGTCCTGCGTCAGCGCACCCGCGATGCGGAACGCACCGCCAAGCTCGAAGCCCAGCTCGCCAACAAGATCAAATCCGAGTTCATCTCGAACATGAGCCACGAGCTGCGCACGCCGCTCAACTCCGTGCTCGGATTCTCGAAGCTGCTCTCGGAACACGAGAACCGCCGCCTCAGCGACGACGACATCGTCGAATACGCCTCCCTCGTGCAGGATGCGGCGACCCACCTGCTGACGGTGATCAACAACATCCTCGACATCTCGAAGCTCCACAGCGGCAGCTTCATCCTCGACCCGTCCGACGTCCACGTCGCCGACGCGATCGACGATAGCCTGACCAATTTCAACCGCCCGATTTCCGAAAGCGGTCTCAACGTCGTCTGCAACATCCCCCCCGACCTGCCGGTGATCGAAGGCGACGAGCAGAAGCTGCGCCAGGTCTTCACCAACCTCGTCGGCAACTCGGTCAAGTTTACCCCGCCCGGCGGCAGCATCACGATCGATGCGCACTACATCCCCCGTGGCGACATCGTGGTCGCGGTACGCGACACCGGCGTCGGCATGACGGAGGAAGAGATCCGCGTTGCACTAGCGCCGTTCGGTCAGGTCGATGCCAGCCGCTCGCGGTGGCGCGAAGGATCCGGCCTCGGGCTGCCGATCGCCAAAGCGCTGATCGAGCTCCACGGCGGCACCATCAGCATCAGCAGCGTCAAGGGACAGGGCACAGAAGTCATTGTCCGCCTCCCGACGACGCGCGATGACCTGGACAGCATTTGACGACGCACGAACGATAGATCGACGATCCGATTCTAGATTTGAAGCATCCGACTAAGGCAAATCCGATGGCGCTGACGACCAGTCTTACCAAGCATCCCGCACTGGCGGCGGACTCCTCCATCGGCCGTATCGTATCGGTCACGGGTGCGAAAGCGATCGTGCTGCTCGACAACGACAAGAGCAACATGGTGCACGAGTCGCCTTCGCGGCCGGACATGGGCACCCTGCTCGCGATCGAGACCCCCGAAACGATCGTTCTCGCGATTGTGTCGGCGCTGAGCGTACCGGTTCCCGCCCAGCGCGAGGGCGAAGGCGAGATCTGGATTGCCGAACTCGGCCTCGTCGGTGAGCTGCGGCGCACGAATGACGGCTCGCCCGGCACCTTCAACCGCGGCGTCACACTCTATCCCGGCCTCGGCGACCGCGTCCGCGTCGCCTCGAAGGAAGAACTTCAGCAGGCTTTCTGCGGCGACATGAGCCGCTCGGTCCGCGTCGGCTGCATTCGCCAGGACACGTCGATTCCGGCCATGGTCCGCGTCGACGATCTGCTCGGCAAGCACTTCGCCGTGCTCGGCACCACCGGCACCGGCAAATCCTGCACGACGGCGCTGCTGCTGCGCGCCATCCTCGAGCAGAACCCGCAGGCGCATATCGTCCTCCTCGATCCGCACAACGAGTACGCGACCGCATTCCCCGAATGGGGCGAGGTCATCTCTCCGCGCAACATGCAGCTGCCGTTCTGGCTGCTCACGTTCGACGAGCTGGTCGAAGTCGTGATCGGCGACCCGACCGAACGCAAGCACGAGATCGAGATCCTCCAGGAACTGATCCCGATCGCGAAGAGCCGCTACAACGCCGGCCGCAGCAAGGACGGCGTGCGCCACCGCGCCATCGACTCCGGGCGCTTCA
This sequence comes from uncultured Hyphomicrobium sp., assembly GCA_964557265.1. Lineage (GTDB taxonomy): Bacteria > Pseudomonadota > Alphaproteobacteria > Rhizobiales > Hyphomicrobiaceae. The sequence goes on along the minus strand of CAZKZT010000110.1, from coordinate 1,290 downwards.
CCGTCGACACGCCGGTCCCCTACCGCCTGTCCGATCTGACCTCGCTCTTCGACGAGCGCATGGGCAAACTCGAGAACAAGCGCGACGTCGCGCCCTACCGCAATCTGAAGACGCGCATCGAGACGCTGTCCCTCGACCCCCGCTACTCCTTCATGTTCGGCTCGCTGACCGTCTACGACGGCATGGCGCAGATCCTCGGCCGCATCTTCCGCGTGCCGGTGGAAGGCAAGCCGATCACCATCCTCGAGCTGACCGGCCTGCCGACCGAGATCGTCAACGTCGTCGTCTCGGTGCTGTGCCGCATGACCTTCGACTTTGCCCTCTGGGGCGAAGGCAAGGTGCCGGTGACGATCGTGTGCGAGGAAGCGCATCGCTACGTGCCCGCCAATCCCGCGCTCGGCTTCGAGCCGTGCAAGCGCGCCATCGCCAAGATCGCCAAGGAAGGTCGCAAATACGGCGCCTCGCTCGCGATCATCACGCAGCGCCCCGCCGAAATCGATCCGACCATCCTTTCCCAGTGCAACACCGTGTTCGCCCTGCGCATGTCCAACGATCGCGATCAGGCGATCGTCAAGTCGGCGATCTCGGACACCGGTTCCGGCCTCCTCGAATTCCTCTCCGCGCTCGGTCAGCGCGAGGCGATTGCATTCGGTGACGGCGTCACGCTCCCCGTCCGCATCCGCTTCGACGAGTTGCCGCGCCACGCGATGCCGCGTTCCTCCTCGGCCATGTTCACGACCATGTGGCAGCAGGCGACCACTGACACCGGTTTCCTCGAACAGATCGTCGACAAGTGGCGCTACTCACTGAGCGGTACCGGCGAAGGCAACCAGGCCACGCAGATGTTCGCCGATGCCCTGGGCCTTACCAATCAGGCCGAGCCGGCCGCAGCGCCGCGTCCCGCGCCGCCGCCGCAAGATCCCTCGGCGCGCCGCTACGCGACGCCCTCCGAGACCCGCCCCCGCGTCGCACCGGAACCCTCGGCAGCGCAGCAGGCGCCAATGCCGAGCCCCGCTCCCGCACAAGGCTCCAACGCACTCCGCTCGCTCCGCGATCGGCTGAACCAGCGTAGTAGCCGGTAGGCTTTCTTTTTCCGGCGCCGGTCGGCAACGCCTTCGGCTACAGCCGCCGGCGCGGCCCATTACTCGGTCACATCCGCCAATGCGCTCTTCGAGCGCTCCTGATTTGCGGCACCTTATTTGGTGGCGGTCGAAGACCGAGAGGCAAGAGCACCGACCGGCGAGGCAGCCCCGCGGCCGCAGTAGCCGAAGGCGTTGCGGACCGCGGCAA
>CAZKZT010000109.1:0-10453 GCA_964557265.1 uncultured Hyphomicrobium sp. | reverse complement strand
GCCTCGGACTTGCCGACAGGATCACCGCCCCGATCCCGATCGACGTGATGCTGCCGGCAAGTCCGAGGCGGTTGAGCCCCGCGGTCGCGAGCAGTGTCGCCGCGACGACGCCCTCTTCGAGCTTGCGCAGGCGCGTCTCGACGTTGCCGCGATAGGTGATGACGTCGAGGTCCGGGCGCATCCGGCGCAACTGAGCCTGCCGCCTGAGCGACGACGAGCCGACCACTGCGCCCTGCGGCAGCGCCTCGATCGATGGCCACTTCGCGCTGATGAATGCGTCGCGTACGTCCTCACGCGCCAGCATCGTGCCGATCGCGAGGCCGTCCGGAAGGACGGTTGGCATGTCCTTCATCGAATGCACGGCGAGGTCGATCGAGCCGTTGAGCAACGCTTCCTCGAGTTCCTTGGTGAACAGCCCCTTGCCGCCGGCCTCGCTCAGCGGCCGGTCCTGGATGCGGTCCCCGGTGGTGCGGATGACGACGATATCGATCTCGTCGTGAAGGCCATGTGCTTCTATCAGCAGGGACTGCACCTCGCGCGCCTGAGCGAGCGCCAGGGGGGAGCCACGAGTGCCGATGCGGAGCCGCGATTGTTGCAAGATGACCTCGGTCGATGCTACCGGAGCGCGAAGTGCGCCGCGCCGGCAGTCTATGCCCGCCCGCGCGGCTCGATGCAATCCTTCGCGCAGCAGGCATTCGTGGCCGATCTTCAACAGCGGCAGGTAAACGCCTCCCATTTGGCCTCCCGCCTCGTCCTCGGGATCGAGACGAGTTGCGACGAGACGGCTGCGTCGGTGGTCGAACGCGGGGCGGATGGTCGCGGTCGTGTGTTGTCGAGCGTCGTGAGGTCGCAGTGGGAGCAGCACCGGCCCTATGGCGGCGTCGTTCCTGAAATTGCGGCGCGCGCTCATGTCGAATGCCTGGATGAGATCATCGCGTCGGCAATGACCGAGGCCGGAGTCGGGTTTCGTGATCTGTCGGCGGTGGCGGCAACCGCGGGGCCGGGTTTGATTGGCGGGCTGCTGGTCGGGCTGACGGCGGCGAAGGCGATCGCGCTCGTCCACGGCCTGCCGCTGATCGCGGTCAACCACCTCGAGGCCCACGCGCTGACGACGGGCCTGACTGAGAACCTCAAACCGCCGTATGTGCTGCTGCTCGTCTCCGGTGGGCATACGCAACTGCTGCTGATCGAGGATGTCGGCCGCTACGTCCGCCTTGGCACCACGATCGACGACGCGCTGGGCGAAGCCTTCGATAAGACGGCTAAATTGCTGGGTTTACCGCAGCCCGGCGGACCTTCGGTCGAGAAGGCGGCGCGTACGGGTGATCCGAAGCGCTTTGCGCTGCCGCGCCCGATGCTCGGCCGGCCCGAGCCGCATTTTTCCTTCGCCGGGCTCAAGACTGCCGTTCGCCTCGCGGCACAGGCCGCCGCCCCGCTCGACGATCAGGCGATCGCCGATGTGTGCGCCTCGTTCGAGCAGGCCGTGGTCGACGCCGTCGTTGATCGCACGCGCACGGCACTGCGGCTCGCACGTGATCGTGCGCCGGAAGCAGACGTGCTCGTTGTCGCGGGTGGCGTTGCCGCCAATCAGCGGCTGCGCGGGGGGCTCGATGCGCTCGCGGCGCGCGAAGGCGTACGCCTGTCGATCCCGCCGATCGCGCTCTGCACCGACAATGCCGCGATGGTCGCGTGGGCCGGCGCCGAGCATCTCGTGCGCAACGAAACGAGTTCTCTCGACTTCGCCGCCCGCGCGCGCTGGCCGCTGGACGCCGACGCGGCGCCGGTGATCGGATCAGGCAGGTTGGGGACGAAGGCTTGACTCCCTCTCCCCGCAACGGCGGGGAGAAGGGACCTGTAGCGCTTGTGGGGGCGTCGCGTTTCCCTACACCAATCCTCTATTCCGCATCATCGCGACGGGGGTCGGCAGGCGGCCGCGGAAGGCGGTGTAGGCTTCCGCCGGATCGCGCCGGTTGCCGGCCGAGTAGATGAACTCCGCGAGCTTTTTCGCCGTCGCAGGATCGAAGGCGTTCCCCGCCTCCTCGAAGGCGTCGAACGCATCGGCGTCCATCACTTCGGACCACATGTAGCTGTAGTAGCCGGCGGCGTAGCCACCACCGGAGAAGATGTGGGCGAAGTGCGGCAGGCGATGACGCATCACGATTTCACGCGGCATCCCGATCCGTTTCAGCATGTCGGCTTCGAAGCGCGACAGGTCGAAGCCGGTAAAGTCGCCGAGCGCGTGCAATTCCATATCCGCGAGCGCTGACGAAACGTACTCGACGGTGGCGAAACCCTGATTGAAGGTGTTTGCGGCCTTGAGCCGTTCGAGCAGGGCGTCGGGAATGGGCTGGCCCGTTTTGTGGTGGAGCGCGAAGTGCTTCAGCACCTCGGGTTCTTCGAGCCAGTGCTCGTAAAGCTGCGAAGGCAGCTCGACGAAGTCGGTCGACACCGCGGTGCCCGCGATCGACGGATAGGTGACGTCCGACAGCAGGCCGTGCAGCGCATGGCCGAATTCGTGGAACAGCGTGCGGGCGTCGGTGAAGCTCAGCAACGTCGGCTCGCCGTCGCCACCGCGCGCGAAATTCAGCACGTTGACGATGATCGGGCGGATGTCGGCCTTGAGCTTCTGTTGCCCCCGGAATGCGCTCATCCAGGCGCCGGAGCGCTTCGAGGGGCGCGCGAAATAATCGCCGATGAAGACGCCGAGGTGGCTGCCGTCGGCGCGCTTCACCTCCCAGGTGCGTGTGTCGGTATGGTATTTCGGCAGATCCGCGCGTTCCTCGAACGTGACGCCGAACAGCCGCGTCGCGGTGTCGAACGCTGCCGCGATCATCTGATCGAGCTGCAGATACGGTTTGATTTCGCCTTCGTCGAGGTCGTACTTCGCTTTGCGTACCTTCTCCGCGAAATGCCGCCAGTCCCACGCCTCGAGCTGGAAGTTGCCGCCTTCGCTTTCGACTTGAGACTGGAGAAGCGCGCGTTCCTCTCCGGCTTTCTTGACGGCGGCGGTCCACACTTCGTCGAGGAGGCCGCGCACGGCGTCAGGTGTCTTTGCCATCGCATCTTCGAGGCGGAATTTGGCGAAGGTCGCAAAGCCGAGCAGTTTTGCGCGCTCGGCGCGGAGTGCCAGGATTTCCGTGGCGATCGGGCGGTTGTCATGGTCGCCGCTGCCTTCGCCGCGCTTGACCCAGGCGGCGAACGCGGCTTCGCGCAGATCGCGCCGGGTCGAAAACTGGAGGAAGCTCTCGATGCTCGATCGTGCGAGCGTGATGACATGCTTGCCCGGATGTCCGAGATCATCGCCCGCGCGCTTGGCTGCAGCTCGCACGAAATCGGGCAGTCCCGCGAGGTCGGCTTCGTTCTCGAGAATGAGCTTATAGCCCTGCTCGTCGGCGAGCACGTTCTGCCCGAACGTGGTGCCGAGGGTCGCGAGGCGCGCGTTGATCTCACCCATGCGCTTCTTCGCCTTGGCGCCGAGCTTGGCGCCGGCCCGCACGAGGCCTGCGTGCGTGCGTTCGAGCACGCGCCGCTGCTCGTCGTCGAGCTTCTGGCGTTTCCCGCGCGCGAAGATCGTGTCGACGCGCTGGAACAGCCGTGGATCGAGCGAGATCTCGGTGCCGTGTTGGGACAGGATCGGCGCGATTTCGCGCTCGATCGCCTGAAGGTCGGGGTTCGTATGAGACCCTGTGAGATTGTAGAAAACCCGCAGCACCCGCGTCAGCAGCGCACCCGCCTTCTCCATCGCAGCGATCGTGTTGGCGAAATTCGGCGAGGCGGTATTCGACAGTATTTTCTCGACTTCGGCCTTGTGGTCCGCAATCGCCTTATCGATCGCGGGGCGGAAGTGCTTCGGCTCGATCTTCTCGAACGGCGGCACCTCGAACGGCGCCGGCCATTTGCCGAGCAGCGGATTGCCGCGCGCTGATGCGCTGCCCGATTGCGCCGGCGCCTTGGCTTTGGTCATGCGGATTTGCCTTCTGTGAGGGGCGCGGCGCCGATGCCGGCGACGAGATAGCGGTTGAGCCGTTCGGCGAAGCGGGCGGGATTGGTCGGCAGTTCGCCTTCGACGATCCGCGCCTGATCGAGCAGCAGGTGAGCGAGGTCGTCGACGACCGTCGTATCGGATGCGCCTTGCGCGCGCCCGATCGCGGCGATCAGCGGATGGGTCGGATTGATCTCGAGCACCGGCTTGACGTTGGCGCCGCGCTGCTGGCGTTGCAGCATGCGCTCGAGCGTGCGATCGGGCCCCTCAGCGGTCGCGACGAGGCACGCCGGCGAGGTGACGAGGCGTTGCGAAACCTTCACGTCGTCGACTTCATCGGCGAGCGCACCTTTGAGCGTCGCCACGACATCGGCGATGTCGTTCGGTGCTTCGGGCTTCGCCGCTGCGGCTTCTTCCGTCACCGCGACTGCGGAGAGGTCGACATCGCCCTGCGACAGCGACTTCATGGCCTTGCCGTCGAATTGCGGAGCGGCGGTGGTCCAGAACGCATCGACCGGATCGGCAAGCAGCAACACTTCGATGCCACGCTGGCGCGCGGCTTCGAGCTGCGGGCTCGATTTCAGCCGATCGAGATTCTCGCCGACGAGGTAGTAGATGTCGGTCTGGCCCTCGCGCATCGCGGCCACGTATTCGGCGAGCGTGCGCCAGCCGTCGCCGGCCGTCGAACGGAAACGCGCAATCTTGAGAAGCTGCTCGCGCCGTTCGAAATCCTCGTAGACGCCCTCCTTCAGCACCTGTCCGAAGGCTTCCCAGACGCCGGTGAACTTCTCCGGCTCCTTGTTGGCGAGCGTTTCCAGCTCGCCGATCATCTTCGCCGTCACTGCGCGGCGGATCTGTGCGACCGCCGGGTTGTTCTGCAGCATCTCGCGGCTGATGTTGAGCGGTACGTCCTCGCTGTCGATCACGCCGCGCACGAAGCGCAGATAACCCGGCAGCAGTGCGGCTTCCTCGGTGATGAACACGCGGCGGACGTAGAGCTTCACCCGGCCCTTGCGCTCGACATCGAACAGATCGAACGGCCGCTGTGTCGGCACGAACAGCAGCGCGGCATAGCTTTGGCGGCCCTCGGCCTTGTAGTGCACGGTCAGCGCGGGTTCGTCGAACTGACCGGAGAGGCCGCGATACGCCTCGGTGTACTCTTCAGGCTTCACCTCGCTCCTGGAGCGCTGCCAGAGCGCGCTCGCGGAATTGAGCTGCTTCGCTTCGCCCTCAGCGCCGATCAGCTCGACGGGAAAGAGGATGTGGTCCGAGTAGGTCTTCACGACCCGCTCGATCTCGTAGTCCTCCAGGAACGCGCGTGCGTCGTCTTTGAGATGCAGCACGATGCGGGTGCCGTGGAGCACCTTTGCTGCTTCTGCCTCCGGTGCGGGCTCGATCGTGAACCCGCTCATGCCGTCCGAGGACCATAGCCAGGCGGCGCTCTCTCCTGCTTTTCGGCTCACCACTTCGATACGGTCCGCGACCATGAAGGCGGCGTAGAAACCGACGCCGAATTGGCCGATCAGGCTGGAGTTCTCGCCTTCCTTGCCGAGGCGATCGAGGAAGGCGCGGGTGCCGGAGCGCGCGATCGTGCCGAGGTTTTCGGCCAGCTCCGCCTCGTTCATGCCGATGCCATTGTCGGCAACGATCAACCGGCCGGCTTCCTTGTCGGTCTCGATGCGAATGGCGAAGCGTGCGTCGTCGCCGATCAGCGCCGGATTGGCGATCGCCTCATAGCGGAGCTTGTCGCACGCGTCCGACGCGTTCGAGATCAGCTCGCGCAGAAAAACATCCTTCTCCGTATAGACCGAGTGCACCATGAGGTGCAGTAGGCGCGACACCTCCGCCTGGAAGGGGTGCGATGTCGCGGGCGACGGGCGATCTGTGCTCATCGCGGCGGCTCTCCTGTTGCTGTGATTGAGCGAATTGGGCTGAACTTGATAAAGCGCGGAGGGCCGCCGGTTCAAGCCCCGTAGTACTCTGTTGCCTGACGGCAAGGGGCGCATATCGGGTTTGCGAACCGCGACTTCCAGGCTACGGTGCCGGCTGAATTGCAGCCTGCATTCAGCGAGTATACCCCCATGTCCTTCGATCCCGCCGCCGCCGCGCGCTACATTGCCGATGCGCATGTCAATCGCACACCGTTCGACAATGTGCCCGAGCCGATCGCGCCGCGCACGATCGAAGAAGCCTACGCCGCGCAGGAGGCGTTGCGCGATTTGTGGACGCCCTTGTACGGACCCGTCGGCGGCCTCAAGATCGCGACCACGACCAAGGTCATGCAGGCGCTGATGGGCATCGATCACCCCTGTGGCGGGGTCATATACTCAAAGCGCATCCATGCCTCGCCGGCGACCATCCGCCTTGCTGACTACATGCATGTCGTCATGGAATGCGAGCTTGCGGTTCGCGTCGGGCGAACCTTCGAGCCGCGCGCGACGCCCTACACAGCCGAGGAAGCGCGTGCTGGCGTTGCCGAAGTCATGGCGGCGTTCGAGCTGATCGAGGACCGGAACGCCGACTATAAGAAATCCAAGGCGACGGCGCTGATCTGCGACAACGCGTGGAATGCGGGGATCGTGCTTGGCGCGCCGAAGAAAGTCGCGCCGGACCTCGATCTCAATGGCCTGCAAGGCCGTCTCACGACCGGTTCCGGCCATCATGCGGGCAAGACCGATGATCCGATGGGTGCGCTGGCCTGGATCGCCAATCTCGCCGCATCGCGCGGAAAGCCGCTCGCGGCGGGGCAGGTCGTGATCACCGGTAGCCTTATTCCGACGTTGCCGATCGCGCCCGGCGAGACGTTCGCTTTCGAGATCGATGGCGTCGGATCGGTCAGCGCTGCCGGTGCCTGACGGCGCGAAGAAAAACAAAACGATGAGATGATCGGAGAGACATGCAACACCAGCCTGCGAAAGATCTGACACAGCGCTCCACCTACGCGCTGTTCACGCCGGTCACGATTCGCTTCTGCGACACCGACAAGCTCGGCCACGTCAACAACGTCTCGATCGCGTCCTACATCGAGGCAGGGCGCTGTGACCTGTTCTATCACCTGCTGAAGGAGGCCGGTGCGGCACCGGAGATCGACTTCGTGCTCGCCCGCGCCGCGATCGATTTTCGCCGCGAGATCTTCTATCCCGGCACCGTCGAGGTGGGCTCGCGCTTCGTCAAGCTCGGCAACCGCTCGATCACCAGCGGCTACGGCGTTTTCGTGGGCGACGCATGTGTCGCCAGTGCCGAATGCGTCAACGTGTTCTTCGACATGAAGGCGCGGGCGTCGGTCACGCCTTCGGGCGCGTTGCGAGAGCTACTGGAGGCTGCGGTGAGCCGCTGAGCGATAATACAGCGGGATTGATCACAGTTCTGTTGGTCCCGTGGCAGCGCCAGCCTTGGCGCCGCGATCGAGCCATGTTTCTCTCCCATCGAGGATATGCAATCCGATTCGTGTGAGGCGCGACGGGCGGTGACGCCTGCGCTCGCACGCCCTTTTGACGGAGGCCTGTCGGAATGGCGAAGTTCTGGCCCTGGCGCCGCAAGGATGAAGGCTTCGAGTGGCACAAATACGTGCGCACGACGATCGCGCTCCGGCGTGAGCACCGCCGCGAGAAGGCCGAGGAAATCAAGCGCTCGGTCGAGGATGGCGCGATTCGTGCGGCGGAAAACGCAGCCAAGCTCGGCCGCAAGGGGGCGCGTGCCGCAAGCGATGGCGCGCGTCGGGCGTCGGTCTCGGCCGGGCACGGTTTCAAGAGCGCGATGGCTGCGTCGGGACGCGGGTTGGCCAACGCGGCGGTGGCCAGCGGCCGCGGCATCGCCAGTGCGGCTTCGGCAACAGGACGCGGTCTTGCGCGCTTCGCTGCGGCATCCGGGCGCGGTTCGCGGCAGTTTCTCTCGGCCAGCGGGCGTGGCTTGCGCGTTGGCAGCCGCGCGACGTGGTCCGGTGCGGGAACGGCCGGTCGCGGCTTCGTCGCGGGATCGGCTGCCGGACTCGCATGGCTCGGTGCGAGCCTTGGCAAAGGCATGGGGGCGGCTGGTCGCGCGACAGGTGGCGGCTTGGGGCAGGCATCGCGGCCGCTGCTCGACGTCCTTGGGCGCCCCGGTGTCAGCGGTCCGCTCCTGCTTGCCGGGAGTGTCGCGTTACTTTCGGCGATCGTGCGCCCGTTCCTGACCGGCGGTATCGACCGCGAAGCCGTCATTTCCGCCGTCATTGGCGGTGTTTTGCTGCTCGCGGGCTTGGCGCCGCGTCTCCAGTTCGGTGGCGGTGCCGCGGTTTTCGACGCGCTGGCTGCACCGTTCCGCGGGTTGGCGCCGCGCACGCGCCAGATCGCTGGCGGCGGCGCTGTGGTGGCGCTCGCCGTTGCCGCGACGATCTGGATGCTGCCCGGCACCGTGAGCCTGCCGCAGATGTCCCTGTCGAGCTTCGTGCCGTTCATGGGGTCCGAGCCGCCGATCACAGGGCGCGCGGGCATCGTCAGCGGTGATATGCTGAGGGTCGACCGCACGACAATTCGCCTCGACGGAATCGAGGCGCTTGATCGCGGTCAGACCTGCGCGCGCGCCGGGAATCGCCAGTGGCGCTGCGGGGACGCGGCACAAACGGCCCTGGCGCGGCTGATTGGCGGGCGTCAGGTGCGCTGCGAGCCATCGGGCAAGGATAGCGCCGGCGTTGTCCGCGCGACCTGTTTCGTCGGCACCAGCGATATCGCCGCCGCGTTGGTCAAGGGCGGTCATGTGCTCGCCGAGTCCGGCATGATGTCGCGTTATCGCGCCGAGCAGGCCGCCGCGCGGGAGGAGAAGGCCGGCGTGTGGAAGGGTGCCGGCGAGCCCGAGCGGCCCGCCGCATGGCGGTCGCGGGTTTGGGAGGAGGCGCGCGCCCGCGCCCCGCAGGGCTGTCCGATCAAAGGGAAGGTCTCCGGACGGCGCGGCGATGGCGTGAAGACCTACCATCTCCCCTGGTCGCCTTCCTATATGCAACTTCGTGTCGTCTCTTCGCGCGGTGAGCGCTGGTTCTGCAGCGAGGACGAGGCCCGAGCCGCGGGCTTCACGCCGCCGGAGATCGACGGTTAGTCGTAGCGGCGGGCGTTGACCATCCAGGCCGTTGTCGCCGTTGCTGATAAGTGGAGTCTATGGATCAAACTGCTGGAGCCGTGTCCCCCGCGCGCCGGTCACGTCGCCTCATGCGATTGATGTTGATCGGATTTTTGATCCTCTTCGTGCTTCCGCTCGCGACCCATGCCGCGTGGTGGGCCACCCACAATCGGGACTGGAGCTGGTCGCGCGCGAACTGGTCGTCGGCAGGGATACTGCCTCCGGCCACGGGCGATCCGGCGGCGGTCGTCCATGTTCTCGCTGGCCGTACAGGCGGCTGGAAGGGCGTTTTTGCCCATCATACCTGGGTTCTGATCAAGCCCGCAGGCGCCACGCGCTACACCCGCTACGATGTGGTCGGCTGGGGCCGGCCAGTGCGCACCGACAACTGGGCGCCCGACGGCCGCTGGTACGGCAATACCCCGTCTATTCTCGTCACCTTGAGGGGGGCACGCGCCGCTGAAGCGATTGGTCATATCGAGAAGGCGGTCGCCGACTACCCGTTCTCGGCGACCGGCAGCTACCGGGCGTGGCCGGGTCCAAACTCCAATACTTTCATCGCCCATATCGCCCGGGAAGTGCCCGAGCTTGCCGCCGGGCTGCTGCCGACGGCCATCGGCAAGGATTTCACCCCCGGGCCGATATTTGTGGGTTTGACGCCGAGCCGCACCGGGTTCCAGGTCTCGGCCAAAGGCCTCCTCGGCGTCACGATTGCCTGGGTGGAAGGGGTCGAGATTTCGGTTTTGGGCGCGGTGACGGGCCTCGATGTGCGCCGCCCGGCTTTGAAACTGCCCGGATGGGGCCGCATCGGCGTGCCGTGAGGGCGCAGTAACCCCCATTTTTATTGGCTTCTTCGCTTTTTCATTGCGGCGCGAGAAAATCATTGCCTAGGGTGTTGACCTTATTTGACGAGCTGTATAGGTTGCGCCCACTCTCACGATAGGTCGTAGGACGCTATCGGGCTGAGCCTCGCAGGCGGACGCGCCGTTACCGGCGCACATTTGTTCGGCAGCGATTGGGGCTTGAGCCTGCAAGGCGGCGTCGCTAAACACTGTCGTTATCAAGCAGAGGCAAATTCGGACCAAGATCAGCGAGCCGTTATGGCGGAACGCTCGATCCTCTGGTGTTGCGAGCTGAGTGCCCACAATAACGGGCAGCTCGGCTCGTAAGTTTTGGCGCATCCGTTCCCTGTCGGGGAGGATGCACGAGGTACGGACGAGGCGCGATGCCGACTATTCAGCAGCTGATCCGCAAGCCGCGGGTGAAGCCCCGGGAGCGTAACAAGGTCCCGGCGATGGAAGCCTGCCCGCAGAAGCGTGGCGTGTGCACCCGCGTCTACACCACGACGCCGAAGAAGCCGAACTCGGCGCTTCGCAAGGTTGC
>CAZKZT010000108.1:0-10456 GCA_964557265.1 uncultured Hyphomicrobium sp. | reverse complement strand
GGATTGGAAGACCTTTGCCGCCGCTCCGGTCGCGACGGGTGCCTTCAAGGTCAAGGAATTTAAGCCGGACAACATCCTCGTGTTGGAAGCTCACGACGCCTACTGGGGCGGCAAGCCGAACGTGCGTGAGATCCGCTTCGTTGTGGTGCCCGAGGTGGCCGGCCGCATCAACGGCCTGATCTCCGGCCAGTACGACTTCGTCACCGACGTCCCGCCCGATCAGATCAGGACCATCGAGGCCAGCGCGAAGCATGAGGTCGTCGGCGGCCCGGTGCTCAACTATCGCCTCACCGTGTTCGACAAGAACCACCCGCAGCTCAAGGATCCCCGCGTACGCCGCGCACTCACGCTCGCGATCGACCGCAAGTTGATCGTCGATACGCTGTGGTCCGGTCGCACGTCGGTGCCGCAGGGTCTGCAGTGGGAGTACTACGGTCCGATGTTCGCGAAGGATTGGCAGGCCCCCGCCTATGATCCCGAGGCCGCCAAGAAGCTGCTGAAGGAAGCCGGCTACAACGGCGAGCCGATCCCCTTCCGCGTGCTCAACAACTACTATGCGAACCAGGTGCCGAACGCGCAGATCTTGCAAGAGATGTGGCGTGCGGTTGGCGCCAATGTCGTGATCGAAATGAAGGAGAATTGGCAGCAGATCTTCGCCAAGGACGGCCCCCGCGCGGTGCGTGATTGGTCGAACTCGGCCCCGTTCAACGACCCGGTGTCGTCGATCGTCACGCAGCATTGCCCGCGCGGCCAGCAGCAGCAGGTCGGCGAATGGTCCAACGACGAGTTCAACAAGCTCTGCGTCGAGCTCGAGACCTCGACCGACCAGACGAAGCGTCCAGCCATGTTCCGCCGCATGCTCGAGATCATCGAGCGCGATGATCCCGGCTACACGGTCCTGCACCGCACCGTGCTCTTCTACGGCAAGCGGAAAGATCTCGAGTGGAAGTACTCGCCGACGCAGGCGATGGACTTCCGCGCAAGTAACCTGAAAGTACGCAAATAGCCAATGTCATGGCGGTGGCCGGGATCGCTTTCGGCCGCCGCGCATACTCCAGCCATTCGGAAACACCTCGATGCCCACCATTGCCGATCCCAAGCGCAAGAACGTCCTCCTCATCGTCGTCGACCAGTGGCGCGGGGATACGCTGAAGGCCGCCGGCCACAAGACGATTCGAACGCCCAACATCGACGCGCTGGTGGCCGAGAGCGTCACGTTCCGCAAGCACTACACCGTCACGTCACCGTGTGGGCCCGCACGGGCCTCGCTGTTGACCGGCATGTACGCGATGAACCATCGCGCGGTGCAGAACACTATCCCGCTCGATGCGCGGCACACGAATCTCGCGATGGAGGTGCGCAAAGGCGGCTGGGATCCCGCGATCGTCGGCTACACGACAACGACGCCCGATCCGCGTGAATGGCCCGCAATGGACCCGGCATTCACGGTGCTCGGTGATCTCATGCATGGCTGGCGCCCGGTCGGTGCCTTCGAGCCGCGCATGGAGGGGTACTTCGCCTGGCTCGCGAGCCAAGGCTATAAGCTGCCCGACAACCGCGCCGACATCTGGCTCCCGGAGGGCGTGACCGAGGAGGAGCTGGGTGCAACGCGCAAGCCCTCCCGCATTCCGGCGCATCTTTCCGATACACGCTGGTTCAGCGAGCGCGCGCTGACGTATCTTCTTGGGGCGGCGAAGCGTCCCTGGTTCCTGCATCTCGGCTACTACCGGCCGCATCCTCCATTCGCGGCACCCGCGCCCTTCCACGACATGTACTCGATCGACGATGCGCCGGCTCCTGTGCGTGCCGCGACGCCGGAAGATGAAGCGCAGCAGCATCCTCTACTCAAGTTCTTCATCGACTCGATCGAGCGGCGCCGGTTCTTCGAGAATGGCAAGGGCCTCGCAAGCTCCATGTCCGAGAACGAAGTGCGCCAGATGCGCGCGACGTACTACGGCCTGATCTCCGAATGCGACGCCGAGATCGGTCGCGTGCTCCAGTTCCTGCGCGACAGTGGGCAATGGGATGACACGTTGATCGTCCTCACGAGCGACCACGGCGAGCAGCTTGGCGACCACTACATCCTCGGCAAGGTCGGCTACTTCGACGAGAGCTTCCATATTCCGCTCATCATTCGCGATCCGGACGCCAGCGCGAATAAGACGCGCGGCACGGTGGTGGACTCGTTCAGCGAGTCCATCGACACGATGCCGACGATCCTCGATTGGCTCGGCCTCGAGACGCCTCGAACAGTCGATGGGCGCTCGCTGCTCCCGTTTGTGCGCGAAGGCGCTGCGCCGCCCGATTGGCGAAGCCACGTGTATTACGAGTACGACTACCGCAACGTTCTGATGGGGACGGCGCGACCGGAGGACGTGCTCGGCGTCGGTCTCGACGAGGCAAGCCTAGCGGTTGTCGAGGACGAGGCGGGCAAATATGTGCACTTCACCAAGCTGCCCGGCCTCTACTTCGATCTCGAGAAGGACCCTGGGCAGTTCACGTCCCTGGCTGGCGATCCAGCGCGTGCCGCGGATGTGCTCCGCTACACGCAAGCCATGATCTCCTGGCGCCTACGCTTCGCCGAGAGGACGCTGACCGGTTATCAGGCCTCGCCGAACGGCCTTGTGAAACGCGCTTAGAGCACGTCCGCCTATCGTGGGATCACAGGTGTGGGGCGAACATGCTCCAGCTTCCTGATACAGAGTCTGATTTACCCTCTTGATAGAAGAAAATCAGCTTCCATCGCGACGGATCAGACTCTGGTTCTAACGGCTACCGAAGCGGATCCGCTACGACGCTATGGGGGTTTTTCAAGGTTGCTACCTGGATCACCGATGCGCTGCTCCGTCAGCAAGACATGGCCCGAGATGTTGTTGGCGTCGCCGTTTGACCGATGACCTATTTCCCCAAGAGGTGACACCGGTGATGCTTGCCAGCAGCGCCCGCACCAAAGCGCAGTGTCCGCTCTTGGCCCGTCGCGTCGGCATCGTAACGAGGATTATCGGACCACAGCGGCGGGACAGCCCTGGAGGCGTCTCCGCCGCTGTCGGCTTGAGATCACTCAGTTTGCGATGATCAATCCCATAATCGGACATGAAGCCGAGATTGCTTCGACTACCGGCGGATACTTCACTATGTCCGCTTTCTGCTGAAATACGGACTTTAAAATTGGGCAGAATTGCTACCCGTCCAGAGGCCAAGAGTGGCACCCGTCCTGCTTGGAGCACACCCGACCGCGGCGTTCTGTAGTTGGCGCTTCTCCAAGTTAGCGTCCAGGCCCCATGACCTTGTCGGGCAGCCATGTGGCGATCTCCGGGAAGACCGACATCAGCACAATGAACAGGATCATGATGACCACAAAGGGCATCGAACCGCGGAGGATCACGCCTATCGGAATATCGGGCGCTACACCACGCAGCACGAATAGATTGAGGCCGACTGGCGGCGTTATCAGGCCGATCTCCAGGTTGACCGTCATTACGATGGCAAACCAGATCAGGTCGAAATTGTTCGCCTCCAGCACCGGCATCAGAACCGGCATGCACATCAGGATGATGGCGACCGGCGGCAAGAAGCATCCTGCAATCAGCAGAAATACGTTGATCGCTGCCATCAGGACCCAGCGGTTCAAGTGTAGCGAGACAAGTCCTTCGGCCGCGGTCTGCGTGATGTAGAGCCGAGATAGCATGTATGAGTAGAGCGCCGCAGCAGCAATGATCATGAGGATCATCGTGGATTCACGCACAGTGTCGCTGTAGATGCGCCAAAGATCGCGGGCGCGCCAAGTATTGTAGATGACGATGACAAGGCCAAGCCCGAGAACCGCTGCGATCGCCGCCACCTCCGACGGCGTTGCGAAGCCGCCGTACATGAAGAAGCCGACGGCGATGAGGATGAGAAGGAACGGGCCGGCCTTGAGCAGACCTGTGATCTTCTCGCCAGTTGTGAAGTGGACTTCGGGAAGTGGGACCGCAGAGGCCAATGCGCGCTTGCGTTCCTCGAAGATCGATGCCGCCCAGGCATAAGCAGCGAAAAGGAAGACGAGAAGAAACCCAGGAATGACACCCGCGAGGAAGAGGCGCCCGATCGACGTCTCCGTCGCAAGGCCATACAGAATGAGTGTAACTGACGGCGGAATCAGAATCCCGAGTGTGCCGCCTGCGCAGACCGAGCCAGTCGCCAACTCTTTCGACACACCACGGCGCAGCATCTCTGGCACGCCGACTTTACCGATGGCCGCCGCTGTAGCCGGCGAAGAGCCGCATATGGCTGAGAATACGCCGCACGCGAAGATGTTCGCGATCACTAGTCCACCAGGCACGCGATACAGGAGCCTGTGGAAGCTCTCATAGATATCGCGTCCAGCCGCCGACGCTCCAATGCTCGCGCCGAGGAGCACGAACAGCGGGATGGTCAACAGCGCAAACGACGCGAGTTCATCGAGCATGATGAGCGCGACGGTGTCGAGACTGCCGGGGCCTTCGAATATCAGAAGGAAGGCAATCGCAACGACCGTCAGTCCCCACGCAATGGGCACACCTGAGAAGAGAACGAGAAGCGTCGTTAGGAGGAGAACTCCACCGATCTGCAATTCCGTCATTGGGGACCGGCCGCCTCGTTTGTGTTATCTGATCTGAATAGCTCAGCGACATACTGAAGGGCCGTCAGCAGCATGCCGATCGGCATCGTCGCGTAGAGCGGCCACTTTACCGGGTTCCAGATCGAGCCGGTCCGCTCCACTTTCACGTACGTCTCGTGCGTGAGCAGCCATCCCTTCCACGCAAGGTACAGACAGACAGCAAGCCCGAGCCAGACAACGAACTGGTGGAATCTACGGGCCCATACGTGCGGCAGATACGTTGTCAGGAGGTCGACGCCGACGTGCCCCTTTGTCATGAGGCAATACGGCGAGCCAAGAAAGCAGGCGGCGACCATCATGTAGATGGCCGCTTCAAGCTCCCAGTAGGCCGAGTTGCCGAGCGAGCGCCAGATCACCAGCCACGTAATGAGCAACGCGGCAATAGTGAGTAACGCGCCCGCCAAAACGGCGCATAGGAGTGCGAGCCGATCCGCGGCTCTCACAAATCCCTGCATTGGTCGATGCCCCCCGGAACTTGAAAGACCGGATCACGACGCGCGCGACCCGGTCAGTAAAATCAGCGGCCAAGATCTGCCAGCAGCAGCTTCAGCAGCTCCTTTGCGTCGGCGCTCTTGTTCTCGAACTCCGGCCACGATGTCTTCTTGGCAAGGGCGACCCACTCATCGTATTCGGCCTTCGTGAGCGGACGGACCTTCGCACCAGCCTTCTTGAAGGCTTCCTCAGCGGACTTGACAGCTTCTTCCTGGACGCCGTCAAAGAACTTCTCGCTTGCTGCCGCACCTGCCTCGAGTGCCTCGCGCTGCGCGGGCGTGAGCTTGTCCCAGGTTTTCTTGGAAACGAGCACCGGCTGCAGCAGCATGAACATGGTGTAGTCGCCGCCGATCGTTATGTTCTTCGCCTGCTCATAGAGCCGCATGGAGACGAATGTCTCGGCCGAGGTCAGAAGCGAATCCAGCACGCCAGACTGCATGGCACTGTAAACCTCCGAGGAGGGCATGCTCTGGATCGAAGCGCCCTCGCTCTTCAGCATCACTTCATAAATCGGATCCGCGGCGCGCATCGAGAGGCCCTTGACCGTCGCCGGGCCGCCGATTTCCCGCGTCTTCGATGCGAAGCCACCAGGCGTCCACCACCACGTCAGGATGTGCACGCCATCCTTGTTGGCGATTTCCTGGAGCTTGTCGCGGAATTTGGATTTCTTGAGCTTTGCGGCTTCGGCGAGGTTACCGACTGTGCCCGGCAGGATTGTGATCGAGTACTCTGGAATCTTTCCAGTCGCGTAGACGAGCGGATAGATCGACATATCGAGGCTGCCCGACTGCAGGGCATCGTACTGAGCCACCGTCTTGATGTTCAGCGAGAGGCCTGGATAGATGCGAACCCGCAGATCGGGCGAGCGCTTGACCGCTTCGTCGACCAGAATGCGCAGCGCGCGATCGCGCGCATCCGTGCCCTGCTTCCACTGATGCGAGGCGCGCAAATCGATGGTCTGCGTCGATGCAGGTCCCGCAACCGCCAGCGCGCTGGCCGCCAACGCGACCGCCGACAGAGCTGCACGACGTGTGAAATGCCTCATCGTGTACTTCCTCTCCTGACTTTTGGGGCCGGGCCCCGGTTATTATCGTCTCGTTTCCGGCGCTACCCTCCTGAGGTGCACGCCGGGAGTCAATGCCCACAATCGAAAACCTTGGTCGCGCTGGAAGCAGCTCAGCGGTCGCAATTTTGTTGCGAACAAGCAGTCCGTTCCAGCTCACGACTTCGAGCGTGAGCGAGTATTTGCGTGTTCTCCTAGCCGGGCCGCTCGTCGAAATGGAACAAAACGCCTCCCATTCCTTTTGGATGAACAAACCCGATGAGGCCAGCGCGTGAGCCCGGCCGGCCCTTCTTGTCGATCACAGGAACGCCCGCCGCGTCGAGATTGCGCAGGACAGCGTTTATGTCAGGCGTCTTCATGGCGACATGGTGCAGACCAGCACCGCGCGAGGCGACAAACTTTGCGATGGCCCCCTGGTCCTGCCGCGTGGTCCCGGAGCTGCCGTGATCGACGGCGCCCGTCTGACGTGGATCGAAGTTCTGCAGGAACTCGAGATCGGTATCGCCGACCGTAATGAAAGCAACGCGCAGACCGCCAACGGGGATCGGAGCGCGCGAATGATACACGACGCCATGCTTGTCGGACGTGAAGCTCTCGACCGGGATCATGACCTCCATGTCCGTCTGCTGGCTCTCGATCGGACAGCCGAGGCGATGTGACCACGTGGCAATTCCCGCCTGGTTGTCGGCGCTGGCGATGCCCAAATGATCGAGCCGCTCGATTAGGGGCGCTTTCGCACGGTCGATGGATACACGCTCGGTGAGCCACGTCTTGATGCCGGCCGTCTGGTCGGGCGACAGCGCCACGCGGCGGCGACCGCCAAGGCCCGACTCGGGCTTTGCAGAGGCCGAGACGCCAGCCTTCTGAGCGACGGCGAGACCGTCGTCGAGGTGATCGACGCCGAGTGCGATGTGATGGACGCCGGTGCGATCCTCGCCGCCGACCCCCGGATGCCCCTGCGGAAAGAGGGCGAACGCGCTCTCGCCGATCGCGAAGACTGGAAGGCGCCGTCCCGTGCCATCGTCGAGATCATTGCGCTTTAAGCCTAGCTCTCGGCCAAGCACTTGCGCGGTCCTGTCCGTATCGCTCACCACCAACGCCACATAGGCGAGATCACGTCCCAAGGTCATTGTGCTTCCCCCGTCTGTACGATGCTTGTTTCGATCAGGTTCGTGACCACGGGGTCACTCAATCCGAAGTCCCTGAGCACTGCTTCCGTGTGCTCGCCCAGCAGAGGCGGCGCAGTGCGGATCGTCTCCTTGCCGATGCTGTCGAGGCGCAGCGGGTTTGACAGCAGCTTGAGGTCGCCGAGCTTGGGATGCGCCACTGTCTCGACCATGCCCCAGTGCTTGACCTGGGCATCCTCGAAGACGTCTGCGATGTCGTAGATGGGACCGGCCGGCAGGCCGAGCTTCACGAGATCCTTCGTCCATTCAAGACGCGTGCGCGAAGCGAACACAGCGTTGAGCCGCCGCTTGATCTCGTCGCGATTGCGCATGCGCGCCGTGTTGTCTTTGAATTCTGCCGCCAACTCATCGAGGCCCGTCAACGCGCAGAGCTTGCGCCACATGTCGTCAGTCAGCGCAGCCATGTTGAAGGGCCCGTCCTTCGCTTCGAAGGCGCCGTACGGGCAAATTACTGGATGGTCGTTGCCGATGCGATTGGGGGTGTCGCCAAGCGTGAGCTGGCGCTGGCCTTGGACATTGAGCATTCCGACGAGGCCGGCAAGCAAAGACGTCTCTACGCGCTGCCCTTTGCCGGATGCGATGCGCTCGATGACGGCCGCTTGAATGCCGAGCGCAGACCACATGCCGGCGCACACGTCGCCGACGGGCAGGCCGACGCGGATCGGCCCGCTTTCTGACGTACCTGTGATGCTCATGAAGCCGGACATTCCCTGCGCGATTTGATCGACGCCGGGCCAATCGCCATAGGGACCATCGCGGCCGAAACCCGTAATATTCGCGTAGATGAGACGGGGGTTCGCCTGCTTGAGCTTGTCGTAGCCCAGGCCCATCTCCTCCATGGTGCCGGGCTTGAAGTTCTCGACGAGGATGTCGGATTTGGACGCCAGATCAGCGATCAGCGCTATGCCTTCCGGCTTGCGGAAGTCGAGCGCGAGGCTCCGCTTGTTGCGATGGACACTCAAGTAGTAGACGCTGATGCCATCGGCGAACGGTCCCCAGGAGCGGATCATCTCACCCTTGGGCGAGGGCTCGACCTTCACCACGTCCGCGCCGAGATCTGCGAGGATCATGGTGCAATAGGGGCCAGCAAGCGCACGCGACAGATCCAGCACACGCAAGCCGTGAAGGGGCAGGGGCAAAGGGGACGTCCTCCATGTGAATGGCTGCATGGTCTGCAGCACTTCGGCTTAGTTGTTGGAGCGGCGCGCCGCTCGCATCTCTCAGCGTTTGCGTTCCGGGCGGAACCAAAGTTCGGCGAAGACATCGCGCTCCAAGCGCTGTGCTGCATCCCGGCCGTTATCGGCGAGTTCGCGCACAACGCGCTTGAACGCGGCGACGCCGCGCCGGTCCGCACCCTCGAACTGCTTCAGAAATTCGATGGCCTGCTCGACGACGCCAATGCTTGCGAGTTGATCCACAATGCCTAGTCTATGGGCTTCATCGGCAGGTATGCGGACCCCGCTCAAGGCTAGCCGCTTCGCGTTCGCGCGCCCGCAGATGCTGAGAAGCCTCTCGGTTGCGAACCATCCCGGTAGGATGCCCATGCGAACCTGCGGGAGCGAAAGGCTTGCCGAACGATCCGCAATCCGGAAATCGCACGCGAGAGCCAGTTCGCATCCTCCTCCGATCGCGACGCCGTTGATCGCCGCCACGGTCGGGACGTCGAGAAGATCGAGCTCATTCAGAACGTCCCGTGCATCGTCGAATACAGGATTGAGCTCAGCGGGTGAGGTAAACACTGAATAGGCTTTGACGTCGCCGCCGCTGCAGAAGTGTCGATCTCCGGCACCGGTCACTATGAGGCCGCTGATCGTGCAGTCCTGGCGGACAGCCTCGAGATGGCGCCGAAATTCAGCAACGGCTTTAGGTCCGAACGCGTTCGCTGCGTACGGGCGGTCGATAACAAGCACGGCGACTGGACCGCGCCGATCGAAGCGGACATCCAGCTCTGCTTCATTTTTCTCCGCACCTGCGGTCATCTAGCACCTTCCCCGTGCATAGCCCGACATTGCATACAATTCTTTTGAGATTGTATTGTTGAAGTTCGTGGAGCGCAAGAGGCCTTGACCTGCTGCCGATAGCACTGCGCAGCAGAGGCCTCTTGAGTGTGCAATGCCGGTAGGATTTGGTGGCGGTGTAAGCGATGGGGCTTATGCGGGGGGGAGCACTTTTGTCAGGTGCATGAGATAGTCCGCGAAGCTTGGGCGATGCATGTTGAGATGGAGGAGCATTACATTTCTCGCGGCTACTTCATCGTTGCCAAGGATGCTCTCCAAGATGAGGCCATGCTCCTTATGGGACTCCTGAAGTCGCCCCTGCAGCCCAAATATGGAGCGCCTATACGGCTCCAGCCGCTGCCGGATCGACTTCACCTCACGCTCCAAGAACTCATTTTGCGAGCCCTTGTAGATGGCATTGTGAAATTCGAGATTGTGCCCAATATATGCGGCCATATCGGCGCTGACGACCGCCTCAGTCGCCCGCCGGTGGATTTCTGCAATCTGGGCCTTCTCGATCGGCGACGCGCGGCGCGCGCACAATTCGGCTGCCAGCCCCTCAAGCCCTGACATCACCTCGAACTGCTGGAGATACTCTGCCAAGGAGAGGCGCGCGACAAACACGCCTTGGTTGGGTCGCGTCACCACGAGGCCGGACGCAGCCATTCGACTCAAAGCCTCGCGGATCGGCGTGCGCGACACTCCGAACCTCAAGCTGAGCTGGCGCTCGTCCAATCGCTGATCCGGCACAAAGGCACCACTCACGATGTCGTTCTCAATAGATACGACGATGTCCGAGATCGAGGTGCGCGCGCGAGAGACGGAGTTCTTTCGTGAGCTCACAGCTGGCGGCTTTGTAGAACCCTTCATAGCCGGTTTGGCCCCGATCGCTACGTAGATGACATCACATTGCATACCATTATCCACGTAGCGCACACAACGCCCACGCAGTCCCACGGGTCGTGTAGCGCACGCAGCGTCGTCGAGCCCGGTCGGCGTGACGATGGTCAAGCCGTCATTCGACTCAGCCAGTTGGCCGTGTGGCCCGTTGCAAGCCATACGCGCCTCTTGCCCTGTG
>CAZKZT010000107.1:0-10489 GCA_964557265.1 uncultured Hyphomicrobium sp. | reverse complement strand
GACACCGGCCATACGCTGACCATGCTCGGCATGGGCAACCGCATGGAGTTTCCCGCGCGCGGCATGTTCGGCGGTAGCGCCGGCTCGCTGCGGATCCATGCCGTCGATGGCGCGCCTGTGCATGCCAAGGGCCGCATCGAGGTGGCGCCGGGGGCGCGGATCACGGTGACGGAAGCGGGTGGTGGCGGCTTCGGCGATCCGCGTCAGCGCGCACGCGATGCCGTCGCGGCCGATGTGTCGAACGGCTTCGTCAGCGCAGACGCGGCACGGGCAATCTATGGCGCGGAGGGCTGAGCGGCGCTTGCCGTCTCAAGCCCTCGGCTCCAAGCAACGCGTATCAGCGGCAGCGCCGGATGTAGCAGGTGTAGCCGCGCGGCGTCCGCCGGGCGCATTCCCACAGGGCGCGGCGCTGGGCGACGCGGAGTGAGCGGTTGACGGCCCAGCCGTAGGAGCCGGTGCGGCTGCTCGCGTGGCAGGTCCACGCCGCCGATGCCTGCGCCGGCACCATGACAACAAATCCAGCGGCAATGACCAACGCGGAAATGAATATCTTCACGCAATCCTCCTCAGAAAATCACCGACATCCTGGCCTTATGTAGCGAACTGCAGCGCTGCGCACCATCGAGCGGCGCGGGTTAGTGTAAACGCCTTTGGCACCCTTGCACGCGAGCCGCACGATCGGTTTGCGGTGACACGCCAAGCGCGTCACGCTTTGCCGCGGATCGAGCCTACGATCACGTCGCCACGCCGCACCGTGATCGTCACTGTCGATGCCGTTTGCACGCGGAGCGCTGCGCCGCGCGCGAGATCATGTGTGCGCCCATCGATGCCGATGACGCCGGACTCGTTCGGTGCGTACACGATATGCAGGCCAGCGACGCAGGGCAATGTCGCGCCAGCCTGCGCCACGTGCAGGTCGATGTCGAACCGCTCCCTGTTCGCGATCAGGTTGACGACTTCGACGGGCCCTTGTTCGAGCCGCGTGCGTATGGGCGTGCCACCATCGTAGCGTTGCGGCCGCATCGGGACGCGCAGGTCGATCTCATGATCCGGGGCAACGAGCACCAGCCCGGAACCGGCGACCACGACCTGCAGGCGCTCATATCCCGTGTAGTCGGAGAACGGCCCTTCTTCGATGATGGCGGTGCGTCCGAAATGCCAGGCGACGCCGTTGTTCTCCCAGCTCCCGGCGCCCGCGCTGTCGATGACGATCAGCTCGCCGCGGGCGTTCTTCCAGGGGATGCGCCGGTAGTTGCCGGGACCAAGAGGCTCGATTTGGGGCATGAGAAGTATCCGAGACCTAGACGGAATTCCTAATACCCCGCTCTTCGGCTGGCGGCTACAGTCCTACAAGCCCAAAGCCTGTCCCGCCAGAAGCGTGCAACGGGGCGCGAACTGAAATATGCTTCTCCAAGATAAACCGTAATCCGGGTCGCTGAATTAGCATCAGAGATCGTGCCGCAGAAGCATGGTCGGACGCCATAGCAATGGAAGTCCAGGGAACCGCTTGGAGGGAAACCATGAAGATCACCCGTCGACAGTTCACGATTGGCGCTTCCGCGCTTGCAATGCCTGCGATCGTTACCAGGGCCCACGCACAGGCACAGGTGACGCTCAAGCTGCACCACTTCCTGCCACCCGTCGCCAACGGTCACCAAAAAATGCTGGTGCCGTGGGTGAAGAAAGTCGAGGCGGCGAGCCAGGGCAAGATCAAGATCGACATCTTCCCCGCCATGCAGCTCGGCGGCACCCCGCCGCAACTCTATGATCAGGCACGAGACGGTGTCGCCGACATCGTGTGGACGCTGCCCGGCTCGACGCCCGGACGTTTCCCGACCACGGAGGTCATGGAGCTGCCGTTCATCGGTGCGCAGCGCGGCATCGTGAATGCGCGTGCGGGCCAGGAACTGGCCAACATGTACCTCAAGGACGAGGTCAAGGACGTCAAGCTGCTGGCCTATTGGGCGCATGATGCAGGTCACATCCATGCGAACCGCCAGGTCAAGACGATGGAGGATCTCAAGGGACTCAAGCTGCGCAACCCGACGCGGCTCGCCGGTGAGGCACTGAAGGCGCTCGGCGCGACCTCGATCGGCATGCCTATTCCGCAAGTCCCGGAGAGTCTCGCGCAGCGCGTGATCGATGGCTGCGTCATTCCCTGGGAGGTGGTGCCTGCGGTGAAGGTGCACGAGCTCGTCAAGTTCCACACCGAAATCGTGGGTTCGCCGACGCTGTACACCGCGAGTTTCTTCCTCGCCATGAACAAGGCGAAGTACGAGAGCCTGCCGGGCGACCTCAAGGCAGTGATCGACGCCAACTCGGGCATGGCGTTCGCCGATCTCGCGGGCAACATGTGGGACAGCGAGGCGGTGCGCATCCGCAAGCTCGTCGAGAGCCGGGGCAATACGATCACCAAGCTCGATGAGGCCGAACGGTTGCGCTGGGTCGAGGCGACGAAGCCCGTCTACGGCACCTGGATCGAGCAGGTGAAGGCCAAGGGGCTCGACGGCAACAAGCTGATCGAGACGGCGCGCGCGCTGGTCGCCAAGCACGACAAGGCATGAAGCGGGCTCTGGGACGGGCGTGCGCGCGGGCGACTGCGCGCACGCGCGGAGCGCATGAGACGGTGGCATGAGCAGCACTGAAAGGCCGGAGGGAGAGCCCGCGGCGGACATCACACCCACCATATCGCGACTGGAGCAGGTGACCGGCTTCTGCGCCGTCGCGGGCGGCTTGCTGACGCTTGCTGTGGCGCTGCTGGTGACGACCAGCGTGCTGATGCGCTGGTTGCTTGGCGCGCCCATCGACGGCGACTTCGAGTACGTCAAGATGGCAACCGCCATCGCCGTGTTCTCGTACCTGCCCTATACCCAGATGCGCCGCGGCAATATCATGGTGGACACCTTCACCCTGTGGCTGCCGCAACGTGTCGTCAACGTCATCGATGCGTTCTGGGACCTGGTGTTTGCGGCGATCATGGCCTACCTGACGTACGGTCTCGTGCACGGGACGCTGAGCGCCCTCAACAGCGGCGAGACGACGATGCAGCGCCAGCTTGCACTCTGGCCGAGCATAGCGCTTTGCGCGGCGCTCGCCGGCCTCGTCGCCGTGACGGCTTTCGCGACTGCCGCACGCCTCATGCGTGGTTCCAGCACCCGGAGCCGGTCATGAGCGGCATCACCGTCGCGATACTCGGCTTCGCGCTGATGCTGGTGATGATCGCGTTGCGCTGCCCGATCGGCCTATCGATGCTGCTCATCGGATCCGGCGGTTATATCTGGCTGCATCCGTCGGGCATGACGGCCTACTTCGGCTATATGAAGTCGAACCCGTACCACCAGTTCGCCAACTACACGCTGTCCGTCATCCCGCTGTTCATTCTGATGGGGGCGCTCGCCGAACGGGCCGGCATCGCGAGCGCGCTGTTCAAGGCTGCGGAGCGTGCGCTCGGTCGCTATCGCGGCGGCCATGCCATGGCGGTCATCGGTGCCTGCACCGCCTTCGGTGCCGTTTGCGGCTCGGCCGTCGCGACGACGGCGACGTTCGGGCGCGCCGCGCTGCCCGAGCTCGAGAAGTACAAGTACGACGGCGGTTTCTCGACCGGGACGATTGCGGTCGGCGGCACGCTCGGCATCCTTATTCCGCCGTCCGTGATCCTCGTCGTCTACGCGATCACGGCGGAACAGAACATCGCAAAACTGTTCCAGGCCGCGCTGATCCCGGGCCTCATGGCGGCGCTCTTCTATTGCATCACCATCGCCATCGTTGTCCGGCGCAATCCCGCGCTCGCGCCGACGCCGAAGGACGTGCCGACGGAGAAGGAGCCGTGGTCGATTTGGCCGGTTCTCGTCGGCTTACTCCTGAGCGGCAGTGTCGTCGTCCAGTGGTGGCGCGGCCATATGGAGGGCGACAACGCACTGATCATCGCGCTGATGACGGGGCTGATCATGTTCGTCGGCCAGAGCATCATGCCATCGATCGCGACCGCGATCATCGTCATCGGCGGCATCTACGGCGGCATTTTCACGCCGACCGAGGGGGCTGCGGTCGGCGCCATCACCATGCTCGCCATCGGCCTCGTCCAGCGCACGCTCGGCTGGGGCGACATCGTGCAGGCCATCCGTCAGACTGCCGAGACCTCGGGCATGATCTTCATGATCCTGCTCGGTGCGGAAGTGTTCGGCGCGTTCCTTGCGCTGTCGCAGCTCCCCGCGACAGCGGCGGACGCGATCAGTTCGGCGGGCTATTCGCCCTACGTCGTGTTGATCTGCATGATGGCGTTCTACATCCTGCTCGGCGCGGTGATGGACGAGCTGGCGATGATCCTGTTGACGCTGCCTGTGTTCTTTCCGGTCATCCAGGGGCTCGATTTCGGCATGTTTCCCGACGAAGCGGCGATCTGGTTCGGGATCCTGGTCCTGATCGTGGTTGGCATCGGGCTCACGGCGCCGCCGATCGGGCTCTGCGTGTTCGTGGTTTCATCAATGGCGCCGCGTGTGCCGATCACCGCGACCTATCGCGGGGTTCTGCCGTTCGTGCTCGCCGATCTCATTCGCCTTTGCATCTGCCTTGCCTTCCCTAGCCTGTCATTGTGGCTGGTACGCGCTCTCAATTGACGATCGACGCCAGCGGCTGAAACAGTTCTGCTGAGAGGTCCGACACATGACGCGAACGCAGGTTGCGATCATCGGCGCAGGCCCTGCCGGTCTGCTGCTCGGCCAGCTTCTCGACCGGCAGGGGATCGACAACATTATCGTCGAGCGCCAGACCGGCGACTACGTGCTGAGCCGCATTCGCGCCGGCATCATCGAGCCGGGTACCGTGGACCTCCTCGACAGTGCCGGCGTCAGCCAGCGCCTGCACGCGGAGGGCCTCGTGCACCATGGCGCCGAGATCTGCGTCAACGGCGCCCGCCACCGGATCGACTTCCGCGAGCTTGCCGGCAAGGTCGTCACGATCTACGGGCAGACCGAGATCACGCGCGATCTTATGAATGCGCGCAGAGAGAGCGGCCGCACGACAATCTATGAAGCGGACAACGTCGGCCTCCACGATCTCGACCGCGCAACGCCCGTGGTGCGCTACGAGAAGGACGGCGCGCACCACGAGATCGTTTGCGATTATGTGGCTGGGTGCGACGGTTTCCATGGCGTCAGCCGGCAAAGCATCCCGCCGGACAAGCTCAGGACGCACGAGCGGACTTATCCATTCGGATGGCTCGGCATCCTGTCGGAGACAAAGCCCGTCTCGGAGGAACTGATCTATGTGCATCACGCGCGCGGGTTCGCGCTCTGCTCGATGCGTTCGCCGACGCGCAGCCGCTACTATCTGCAGTGCAGCCTCGCCGACAGCGTCAACGCATGGTCCGACCGGCGGTTCTGGGACGAGCTCGCAATGCGGCTCGATTCCGATGCGCAGCGCGAGCTGGTGACAGGGCCGTCGATCGAAAAGAGCATCGCGCCTCTCAGGAGTTTTGTCGCCGAGCCGATGCGCTATCACCGCTTGTTTCTTGCTGGCGATGCCGCCCACATCGTGCCGCCGACCGGCGCCAAGGGCCTCAATCTCGCAGCCAGCGATGTTGGATATCTCAGCGCGGCGCTTGGCCAGTTCTACCACACCGGCAGCAGCCGCGGGCTGGACACGTACTCGGAGCGGGCGCTGCGCCGCGTATGGCTCGCCGAGCGTTTCTCGTGGTGGATGACGTCATTGCTGCACGTCTTCCCCGACCATTCGAGGTTCGATCAGCGCATTCAGATGGCGGAGCTCGAGTACCTGTTCTCTTCCCGGGCGGCGGCAACGGCGCTCGCTGAGAACTACGTCGGGTTGCCGATGTGAATGCACCAGTAGGAGATGGTCCGAGGTAATTGAGCGCTAGAAATACGGCCCCGCATTGAGCCCGCGAAGGTCGCGTGCGTGATGGGGCAGGACGAACACCCCACCGTCTTGCGGCGGTGTGTTCACGCGTGCGGGCCAATCGTAAACGGAAGCCAGCAGCTCGTCGGTCAGCACTTCCCGCGGCGCACCGACCGCGCGCACGGTGCCTTTCGCGAGAACGACCAGCACATCCGCCCAGGCGGCGGCGAGGTTGAGGTCGTGCAGCACCAGGACCACCGTCAGTCCGGACCGGGCGAGCGATCGGCACAGGGCCATCACCTGCGTCTGTTGTGCAGGATCGAGGCTCGCGGTCGGCTCATCCAGCAGGATCACCTGGCTTGGAGCGTCGCGCCGGCGCGCGGCGTGGAGCTGGCACAATGCGCGCGCGATATGAACGCGCTGGCGTTCGCCGCCCGACAATTCCAGATAGTTGCGGGTCTCGAAGCCTGTAAGGCCGACCGCCGCGAGCGCACTCATGGTGACATCCGCCGCAGCGTTGAGACCGAAGCCGGGAACACTCGCGCCCAATGCGACAACTTCGCCGACCGTGAACGCGAAGCCGAGGTGGGAGCCTTGCGCGACCAGGGCCCGCCGCTCAGCCAGCTCGCGCGGCTTGAAGTCCGAGATGTCGCGACCGTCCAGTTTCACGGTCCCCGCGCTGGGGGCCCAGACACCGGAGGCAACCTTGATGGCCGTCGACTTGCCGGCCCCATTGGGGCCGATCAGCACCGTCATGCGGCCCGGCTCGAGAACCATGTCGACGCCGGAGATCAGCGTGCGCTTTCCGCGTGTGATGCTCACGCCATTGAGTTCGATCCGGCCCATCAGTCTGCACCTGCCACGCCGCGCGACAGCACGAGATGAAGAAACACCGGGCCGCCAACGGCGGCCATCACGATGCCGAGCGGCAGCTCTGCTGGCGCGACGATGATGCGCGCGATGACGTCGGCGGCGACCACCAGCGCGGCGCCGAGCACGGCGCTGACAGGCAGGACCATACGATGATCGGGTCCCGTCAGAAGGCGTACGAAGTGCGGCACGACCAGGCCGACGAAGCCGACCACGCCTGCGACCGCGACCGCCGCTCCCACCGCGGCCGCCGTCGTCACCACGATCACCATCTTCACCCGCTCGACGGCGATGCCGAGATGGTAGGCCTCGGCCTCACCGAGCAGGAAGCCGTTGAGGGCGCGGGTCAGTGACGGTGTGACGATGGCGAGGACTGCCACGAACGGCAGAGTGGCGATCACCTTGGTCCAGCTCGCGCCGGAGAGGCTGCCCATCGACCAGAGTGTCAGGTCGCGGAGTTCGCGATCGTTGCTGACGTACGCCATGAGCCCTGTCAGCGCACCGGCAATCGCGGCGATGGCGACCCCGGACAGCAGCAGCGTCGCAACCGACAGCGTGCCGCTGCGATTGGCGATCCATACAAGCACCAGCGATGTCGCGAGCCCGCCGGCAAACGCCGCTACCGGCAGGGCGTAGAAGCCGAACACGCGCATCCACGCGAGCGCTGGCGTGGAGCCCAGGACGATCACTGTCACGGCTGCGAGCGCGGCACCCGACGATACGCCGATCAAACCCGGATCGGCGAGCGGATTGCGAAACAGCCCCTGCATCATGGCGCCGGCAACCGCCAGCGCCCCGCCGACGAAGGCGCCGAGCAACAGACGGGGAAGCCGCACCCCGAACAGCACGAGATGTTCGCGCCTCACCATTGGGTCGGTGATGTCACCGGCCCAGCCGGCCTTCAGCGCCCGCGGCAGTGAATCGAGCGATATGCCCGTCGGGCCGATGGCCAGCGAGGCAATCGCCACGATAATGAGCGCGACGGCAGCCGCCGGAAGCGCCCATCGGCCGCGCGGCTGCGGCAAGATAGCGGCGGCTGGCGTCGAGGCTCCTCTGTCGATGCGCAGGTCGACGCGGTTCATCCTTTCGAACCCTGAGCCTTCGGCGCCTGCAGCAGCTTCATGAGATCATGTGCAGCATCCGGCGCGCGCGGGCCAAAACCGATGACGTAGAGACCATTCATCTCGATCACGCGCTGGTTGCGGCCGGCGCGGGTCGCGGCGATGCCCGGTATGGCGAGGACGCCTTCGCGGATCGTGTGGCCGGCGGTGCGGCTCATCACCACGATCGCCTCGGGATCCATGGCAATGATCGATTCTTCGGATACGGGCTTGTACCCGTTGAGGCTCGCCGCCGCGTTGGTGGCGCCCGCCAGTTTCAGCATCGCATCGGCAACGGTGTCGGCGCCGCCGACGGTGGCACGGCTTCCTTGCAGGTTGAGGATGAACAGGACCGACGGATTGCGCGTCAGTTTGCTGCGTTCGGCAGCGAGGTCGGCGAAAGCCTTCTCGATGCGCTGTGCGAGGGCGTCGCCTTTCGCGGTCATGCCGACCTTGCCGGCGATGGCGCGCACGCGGCCAGTCAAGGCATCGGCCGTTGCACTGTTATCGACCTCGAAGTAGTCGATGCCGCTGGCTTTCAGCGCCCGCACGACCTCCGGGGGGCCAGCGCTGTCGCTGGCGATGATGGTGTCGGGGGCAATCGACAGCACGCCTTCGGTCGACAGCGCGCGCAGGTAGCCGACGTTCTTGTGCGTCCCGAGGGCTTCGGGCGGGAACTGGCTGGTCGAGTCGACGGCGACGATCCGGTCGCCTGCGCCGAGTTCATAGAGGATCTCGGTTACAGCGCCGCCAAGCGAGAGAATGCGGGAGGGGCTCTGCGCCCGCGCCATCGATGCAGTAAGTGCCATCGCGGCCACGCTGGCCAGCAAAACTCGCGCCCATCGGTGGAAGCAGAAGTGGATCATCGCGCGCCTTCTTCGTGATGTTCGAACTCGCCATCTGCATCGGCGGAAAGCCAGCCTCCGCACGTCTGCGGGGGACTGATGCTTCAAGTTCCGAGATAGCGACCCGGTGTGGCTGTGAAGTGACGCGCCCGTCATCCTCGCGTCTCCTGCACGACATGGCCATGGCTTCGTATACTTGACTGTTTCGGTCAAGAAAAATAGATTGCAGCGGTCGTCGGCAAGCGCCGCCTTAAGCAGCGGGCAAAGCATCCGGCGGCCAGCCCGCCCGCGACAGCTCTCAGGCCTCGCCAGCCAGCCGAACCTCAAGAGCATCGGACTCGTGTGTGACCGGTTCGTCTCCGGCACGGGGATTTACCGGGTATGGCCATGACGACGAGAAGAAGGCGGGTACGGCTCGGGTCGGCCCCGGCATTTGCGAACGCGATGTCGCAGAGTGCGGCTTCGGCGTGGGAGATTCAGCCCGGCGGGGTTGCTGCCTTGGAATCGAGCGGCGCCGAGACGATCCTTCGGCCCGATGAGTGGGGTGCGATCCGCGATCGTGTTACCTACTCGACCAATGGTGCCTGCTTCCTGCGGGGCAGGCTGCCAATCGGAACAGGTGACGGACGGTCGTGTCGGCCGTCCATCACTTCTTTGGAAGAGTTCGGCACAGAAGAGGCAAGGATATCGACATGTACATCGCTATGAACCGCTTTCGCGTCGTCAAGGACCAGGCTTCGGAGTTCGAGGCCCTCTGGGCCAACCGCGAGAGCTACCTCCACGAGATGAAGGGTTTCGTCGAGTTCCATCTGCTGAAAGGCCCCGAGAAGGAGGACCATCGGCTCTACTCGTCGCACACGCTCTGGGAGACCTACGAGGATTTCTTGGCCTGGACCAAGTCCGACAACTTCCGCAAGGCGCACGCCCGCGCGGGCAACGAACGCACCAAGCCGCTCACCATGGGGCATCCGGAATTCGAAGGCTTTCAGGTGATCCAGGAAGTCAAGGCGGACGGCACCAAGACGCTGCACGCAGCCGAGTAAGCGGCGCGCATCAGGGAGGTGCACCATGAGTCAATCGACCAGTGCGGCTGCCGTGCCGCTCGAGCCGCTTCATGAGCGGCTCGCCAAGAACCCGGACGGCATTGTCGAGCGGATCGCGCGCGAATACGGCGTGAGTACGCTTTCCGTGATCGAGGCGCTGCCGGCGGCGAACCGCACGCTCATCGCTGGTGAGCACTTCGCCGCCGTGATGAAGGAGCTCGAAGGCTGGGGCGAAATCCTCTTTATCGTGCACACGCCCGACATCGTGCTCGAATGCGCCGGGACGATCCCGCCCGGCTCATTCGGCCGCGGTTACTACAACATCCATGGCGATAGTCCGATCGGCGGCCACATCCGCGCCGAGGCGTGCGCGCGGATTGCGTTCCTGTCGCGCCCGTTCATGGGGCGGCAGTCGGCCTCGATTCAGTTCTTCAACGGCGATGGCGAGGCGATGTTCAAGGTTTTCGTGCGCCGTGACGAAAACCGGGAGCTGAAGGCCGAGCAGCTCGAGAAATTCGAAGCGATGCGGGCGCGGTACGCTGCCTGAAGCGACGATGCACAAACGTGCTGACATCGAACGCGATGCGCTTTCCCGCTGAATGCGGGCAGCGGTCGCGTTCGCTCTGTCGCTGACCCTGCATTGCAGCTTTGCGTACGCGTTTGAAGCGCTGAGAATGGCGCTAACGCGGTCTGGCGCCACGCAGGATGGTCTTGAGCAAACCTCGAAACCAGCGCTGGCCGGGATCGCGATCGCGCCGCGCATCCCAGGAGAGATCGA
>CAZKZT010000106.1:0-10519 GCA_964557265.1 uncultured Hyphomicrobium sp. | reverse complement strand
AATGGGGTTCGATGCGGTGCTGCTCAATACCGCCGTCGCCAAAGCCGGCGATCCGGTGGCGATGGCGGAGGCTTTTGCTGCGGCGGTCCGCGCAGGACGTACCGCCTATAGCGCCGGGATGATGGAGATGCGCGATATGGCGGCTCCTTCGACGCCGGTCGCGGGGACGCCGTTCTTCGATCTCAAGTGATGACTGCGGAGTGATGGCGAAAATGCCTGCGCTGCTCGATGTGTTCTATCCGATCGTTCCTGATGCCGCCTGGGCGCGTCGTCTCGTGCCGCAGGGCGTCAAGACGATCCAGCTTCGCTACAAAGGTGAGGATCCGCGTGAGATCCGTCGCGAAATCGCGGAAACGCTGGAACTCTGCAACGCCCACGGCTGCCGTTTGATCGTCAATGATCACTGGCAGGCTGCGATCGATGCAGGTGCCGACTTCGTCCATCTCGGACAGGAAGATCTCGCCGCCGCCGATATCGCAACGATCAAGGCTGCCGGCTTGCAGCTCGGTATCTCGACCCACGATCACGACGAACTTGCGATCGCGCTCGCCGCCGATCCGGACTACATCGCACTCGGTCCGATCTGGGAGACCAAGCTCAAAGCGATGAAATGGGCGCCGCAGGGCCTCGATCGCCTCACCGACTGGAAGGCACGGATCGGCAAACTGCCGCTCTGCGCCATCGGCGGGATCACGCCGGAGCGGGCGCCGGGTGTGCTCGCCGCAGGGGCCGATTGCGTCGCGGTGATTACCGACTTCTTTACCCACGCGGACCCGGAAGCCCGGGTGCGTCAATGGCTTGCATGGGCGGAAGGCGTGCGGTCCGCCTAACCGGCGCACCGCGATTGTGGAACAACGTTCAATGGCGCTGTGGCGTGCGTTCGCGCGTCATGACTTGTTTGTGACAGTGCGACCATCGACAGTGCCCGGGCTTTGAGTATGGGTCCCCATGGCGTACCGATTGAAGTTGAAGGAGCCGCTGGTCAAGGGCGTGCGTCGGGTTGCATCCGAGCAGCTTGCCAATGCAGCGGCCCGCCTCCAGGGCGATAGCGATCCCGAAAGCGGTGTGCACGAGGCTCGTAAAAGCCTCAAGCGTACGCGCGCGCTGCTGCGTCTGGTGCGGCCGGGTCTCGGTGACGCGCATTTCCGCCGTCTCAACATCCAGCTTCGTGACGTAGCCCGGCAATTGTCGGCGGCGCGCGATGGCGATGTCGTGCGCCGGCTTCTGCAAGGACTTCAGCAGGAAGCCAAACCATCTGTCGCGAAGGCGGCGCGCCATCTGATCGCGATTCTCGATGCGGCGCCGGTGGAGCCGGGTGGAGCGGCGTCTCCAGCGAGCGGTTTCACGGCGGCTCTCAAAGAAATCAACGCAATCCGCAGCGATGTGGCCGATGTGGGGCTGGAGCCGGCCAGCTTCGATACGATCGTTGCCGGCCTCGTCAGAAGCCACAAGTCCGGATGTAAGGCCCTTGCCCGTGTGCTGGAGGCGCCGTCGGAAGAGGAGCCTCTTCACGATCTGCGCAAAGCGGCACAGGCATACTGGCGACAGATGATCCTGATCCAGCAGGCGTGGCCGGAAGCGTGCCTCGCGCGTGGCGCGGCGGCGAAGCATGTCGCTGATTTGCTTGGCCAAGATCATGACATTGCGCTGCTCGATGCGATCCTCGCCGGGCCGGACGGTGAGGCTCTGACGGCGGCTGAGCGGCGCGCGCTCGTCCGTTATTGTGCGGGGCGGCACGCCGAACTTCGCGGTGCCGTATTACCCAAGGCGCAACTGCTGTTTGCCGAGCGTTCGGAAGAGCTTGGCCATCGCATGCGGTACCTGTGGGAGGCCGCGCGCGCGGCCGCGATGGCGCGTGTTCCCACCCCTGCGGCCGACGATGAGGTCGGTACCCGCGAGTCGTCCTGAGCATGCATGCGCCCTCCCCGAATGCACACCGCGGATGCTGGTTTGCATAAACTCGGCCTCCCTCCACATTTAGACTCGGACTAGATTGTGGTCCGTTCGCCGAACGGTGCGCCGGCTGGTGGCCGGAGCGAATTACGATTTTTCGATCGCCACCTTCTGCGGTCCGCTGCCGAGACAGTTGCGGGCCCGAGCTGTTACTTCGATCGTCACTTGGGGCTCCCGTACCGTGACCGTTCAAGCCAAAGAAGCCGCGCCGGCCAGCCGGGGCCGTGTCGCCGCCGCGATTGTTGGTCTCGGGGTCACGCAGATCATCGGCTGGGGCACGACGTTCTCGAGCCTTACGATATTCGGCACGACGATCGGGCCTGATCTGCGCGTCAGTCGCGAGGTGGTGTTCGGCGGCATCACCATGATGCTGCTCGCCAGCGCGCTCCTGGCGCCGCGCGTGGGGCGGCTGACCGATACGCGCGGCGCGCGGCCGATCATGGTCGCTGGTTCGCTGATCGCGGCGCTCTCGATGATCGCGATGTCGTTTGCGCAGGGCACGGCGACGTATTTGCTGGCGTGGGTGCTGGTCGGTGTCGCGATGCCGATGATGCTGGCCAATTCCGCGCTGGTGGGCCTCGTGCAGATCGTCGGGTCGGACGCGCGGCGCGCGATCACGGCGCTGATGCTGATGAGCGGCCTGACCGGCACGATTTTCTTGCCTCTCAACGCCTGGATGCTGGAGGCGATCGGCTGGCGTAACGCCTACATCGTGTTCGCTTTGATGCACTTGCTGATCTGTGTGCCGATCCACGCCATGGTTCTTCGCCGGCGAGAGGGAGAGTTGCCAGGTGCAGCCCCGCGCGGCGGTGGCAGCGGTTCGATCGAGGGATTGTTGCCGCCAGACAAGCGGTTTGCGGCGTTCCTGATGCTCACGATCTGGTCGTGCACCGAGGGCCTCATCATCTGGGGCCTCTATATGCAGATCATCGACGTGCTCAAGGGGATGGGCCTTAGCGCCGCGGCGGCTGTCGGGGTGTGGGCGTTGGTCGGCCCGCTTCAGGCGTCGGCGCGGTTCGGCGATCTCCTGTTGGGCAGCCGCTATTCGATCATGACCACGGCCCTCCTCTCGGCAGGGCTGGGCTTCGCGAGCTTTTTCATGATCCTTCCGTTCGGGGGCACGGTGACGACCGCCGCGGCGTTCGCGATGTGCCTCGGTCTCGGCCACGGCTTTTATGCCATCGCGCGCAACACGCTGCCGCTGACGCTGTTCGGTGCGCGGGAGTACGGCAGTTATCTCGGTCGGATGATGCTGCCGCAGAACATCGTCAATGCGGTAGCGCCAATTATCTTCGCGGTCGTCATCTCGCGTTTCGATCCGATCGCGGCGCTCTGGCTTTCGGCGATTGCCTCGACGGCCGGTTTCGTGGCCGTCCTCCTGCTCGTGCGCGCCTGCCGCCAGTCGGCCGGGGACGCGAGGATTTGAACGCCTGCTCTTGATTTGCCCCTGAACTCGATGCCTCCTGGTCCTCAAGCGGAACGACAGCGCAGTCCGCATGGGAGGAAGCATGGCGACAAGTTCGGCAGGAGGCGGCCGCGCCGCGATCGTTACCGGTGCGGCGTCGGGGATCGGACGGGCAACCACGGAACTGTTGCTCGAGCGTGGATGGCGAGTCGCGGCGGTCGATCGCGATGCCGGTCCGCTCGCCGATCTGGCGGAGGACCCGAGGGTCATCGTCCGTGCGCTCGATGTGACGGATGAGGCCGCCGTCGTGCGCCTGGTCGCGGAAATTGCCGAAATGTTCGGTAGATTGGATGGCGCCGTGAACTCGGCGGGCATCGCGGCCGACAAGCATGTGTTCGAGACCTCGGCTGAACTGTTCCGGCGGATGCTCGACATCAACGTCGTCGGTACGTTCCTGGTCGGGCGCGAGGCGGCGCGGCACATGGAAAAGATGGGTGGCGGGGCGATCGTCAATCTCGCATCGATCTCCGGCATCAGAGGATCGAAGGGCCGTTCGGCCTACGGTGCCTCGAAAGGGGCGGTGGTCAATCTCACCCAGGTGATGGCGAACGACCTCGCGCCGTACGATGTGCGCGTCAACGCCGTGGCGCCGGGGCCGATCGAGACGCCGATGGTTAAGGCCGTGCATACCGATGCCGATCGCGATCTCTATGGCCGTTTCGTGCCGATGCGGCGCTACGGCACGCCGCGCGAGATCGCGAGCGTGATCCATTTTCTCCTCGACGGCAGCCAGTCGAGCTATATGACCGGGGAGATCGTCGCGGTCGACGGCGGGTTCCGGGGAGCGGGGCTCATCGCCGACCCGGCGTGACGGCCACCCGGACACGCGAGTTCAATGCCCCGCTACCGCATCACGATCGAATACGACGGCACGCCCTTCCTCGGCTGGCAGATCCAGGCGGATGGTCCTTCCGTGCAGGGCCGCCTCACGGAAGCGATCCACAAACTCGGCGGCGAGACGGTCGAGGTACGTGGCGCCGGACGCACGGACTCCGGCGTCCATGCGCTGGGACAGGTGGCGCACTTCGATCTCGCGAAGGCGTGGCCGGCCGACACGGTGCGCGATGCCGTCAACTTCCATCTCAAACCCGATCCCATCGCAATCCTCGACTGCGTCGAGATTGAGACGGGCTTCGATGCGCGTTTCAGCGCGATCGGGCGGCATTACCTTTACCGCATCCTGCCGCGGCGCGCGCCACCGGCGCTGGACCACAATCGCGTGTGGTGGGTGCCGCGACCGCTCGACGCCGCAGCGATGGCGGAGGCGGCGCAATCGCTGCTCGGCAAGCACGACTTCACGACTTTCCGCGCTGCCGGTTGTCAGGCGAAGTCACCGTTGAAGACACTCGATCGTCTCGACGTGACGCAAGTTGGCGACGAAGTCCGCATCGAGGCGTCGGCGCGCTCGTTCCTGCACCATCAGGTGCGTTCCTTCGTTGGCAGCCTGAAGTTCGTTGGCGAAGGTAAGTGGCCGGTGAGCGAGATGGCGGCCGCGCTCGACGCACGCGACCGCAGCCGCTGCGGTGCCATGGCGCCGTCGAGCGGGCTGTATCTCGTGAAAGTCGACTATCCGCCGGGGCCGTTCCCGCCGCGCAAAAGGAACTGAGCGCGGCTACCGCCCGAGCATCCGATCGACCATCTGCGGTGCGGTGCCGAGATAGTGCGCCGGATCGACGACGCGGGCGAGTGCTGCGCCCTGCAGATGCGCGGTCACCTCAGGGCGCTTCTCGAGCGCGGCAAGCAGCGTCGTGCCGTTGTTCAACGCCTCGCGGCAGCAGTCGTAGACGATGTCGTGCGCGGTGCCGCGTCCGGTGAACGGCGCCAGCGCCATCATCGCGGCCTCGGCGACGATCAGCCCGCCGGTGATGTCGAGGTTCTTGCGCATCCGGTCACTATCGACGATCAGCCCTTCGAGCATGAAGCGCGCCTGATACAACGCACCTGCCGTCGAGATGAACGCCCGCGGCAGCGCGATCCATTCGAGATGCCAGGGGCCGGTCGCGCGCTCGTGGTCGGCGGCCATCGCATCGAGCAGCAGGCTCGCGTCGGAGCGCACCGACTTGGCGATCGCGAGAATCATCTCGCACGAGATCGGGTTGCGCTTCTGTGGCATCGTCGAGGAGCCGCCGCGGCCTTTGACGAAGGGCTCGAACGCCTCCGCCACCTCGGTCTGCATCATCAGCATGACGTCGGTTGCGATCTTGGCGAGCCCGCCGGCGGCGATCGCGAGCGTGCTGCCGACTTCGGCGATGTTGTCGCGCGCCGAATGCCAGGTAATGTCCGGCTGGGCGAGCTGCAACTCATCCGCAAGCGCTGCCTGCACCTCGAGGCCCTTGTCGGCGAGCGAGGCCAGTGTGCCGGCTGCGCCCGAGAACTGCACGACCAGCGCGCGATCACGCGCCGCCGCCAGCCGCGCCCGGTCGCGGCGCACCGACGACAGCCACACCGCGGCCTTGTAGCCGAACGTCACCGGCAGCGCGTGCTGCATGTGCGTGCGCCCGGCCATCACGGTGTCGCGATGCTTGGCCGCGAGTGCGGCGAGCGCCGTCTCCACTGCGGCCAGTTCGCTGTCGATCAGGTCGATCGCGGCGCGGACCTGCAGAACCGTCGCGCTGTCCATGATGTCCTGTGTGGTCGCGCCCCAATGCACGTATCCGCCCGCGTCGCCGCACTGCTTGGCGAGCTGATGCACGATGCCGATGATCGGGTAGCCGACGATGTCGGTCTCCGCCTTCAGCTTGGCGAGATCCATCTGCGATGCGTCGGCCTTGGCCGCGATCGTCTTTGCGGCCTCCGCCGGGATCACGCCGATGCGGGCCTCTGCCTGCGCGAGCGCGACTTCGACCTCGACGTAGCGCCCCACCAGCGCCTCGTCGCTCCAGATGGCGCGCATGGCCGGGGTGCCGAAGAAATCACGGTAGATGGCGGAGTCGAAGACGGTCGATGGCATGGTCGTGAGACGTCCTTGTTGTGCGGGATCGTTTGTGAGTGGAGACGGTTCAGGCTTTCGGCTTGGCGCCGAGCGTGCGGTAGACTTCGATGACCTGGCTGTCGTCCTCGCCGCCGAGGCCGATGCCGGAAGCGGCGAGGAACTGCTGATGGGCGGCTGCAGCGATCGGCAGGCCCATGCGCATCGCACGGCCGGAGTCGAGCACCAGCCCGAGATCCTTGACGAAGATCTCGACTGCGCTGGTGACGACCTTGTCGTAATCGACCATGCGCGGGCCTCGGTTTTTGAGCATCCAGCTGCCCGCCGCTGAGCCCGACAGCAGCTCCAGCGCGACTTTCGTGTCGATGCCCGCCCGCTCCGCAAAAGCCAATGCTTCGCCAGCCGCCGCGATGTGCACGCCGGCCATCAACTGATTGACGATCTTCATGGCCGCGCCCTGGCCCGGCTTCTGGCCGAAGTAGAACAGGTTCGAGCCCATGGCTTCGAGCAGCGCGCGCGAGGCGTCGAACGTGGCTTGCGGGGCCGCTGCCATGATCGTGAGCGTGCCGCCCTTGGCGCCTGCAACGCCGCCGGAAACCGGCGCATCGACAAACTTCCGGCCTGCCGCTTCCACGCGCGCGGCGAGCGCTTCGATCCGGTCCGGCGCGCATGTCGCCATCAGGATCACGGTCGCGTCCGGCTTCAAGGCGTCGAGCGCGCCATCGTTGAAGAGAACCGCCTCCGCCTGATCGGCATTCACGACCATCAGCACCAGCGTGTCGGCGCCGCGCGCCGCCTCTGCCGCGCTCGCAGCGCCATGTCCGCCACCTGCGACAAGCCGATCGATCGCTTCCTGGCGCCGATCATAGCCGACCACGCGCCATTGTTTGGCGACGAGATTCGCGGCCATCTCCGAACCCATGGCGCCGAGGCCGACGAATGCGACAGTTGCGGACATTGTTCCTCCAGCGTGTTGTTCGACCGAACTTATTCTGTCCGATGCAGCGTCGCTGAGTTCTACTGCGCAAGTCCCTGAGGTGAAAGCCTTGCGTTGCTCCCGATGGTGCACGCGCGAACAAGCTGTATGCGAACGGCCTTGCGCTCGGCCAGGACCCGGTCCAACATGGCTGTGCCGCGCGGCCTCAACTCAGGCGCGGGGCGCGGCACACGTCCTTGCGCCTGAGCGACAAGGAGGAACCCATGGGGCTTGAACCCAACGGCAGTGCTACGCGCAGCGCCCGCGCCATCGCGATCCTTGGACCCTACCTCTCCGGCAAAACCACCCTTCTCGAATCTATCCTGGCCCGTACCGGTGCGGTGACGCGTCAGGGCACGATCGCCGACAAGAACACGGTCGGCGATGCGGCACCCGAAGCCCGTGACCACGGCATGAGCGTCGAGGTCAATGTTGCGGACGTCGAATTCCTCGGCGATCGTTTCACCTTCATCGACTGTCCCGGATCGATCGAGTTCCAGTCGGAATCGAATGCCGTCCTCGCGGCCTGCGATGCGGCCATCGTGGTCTGCGAACCCGATCCCAAGCGCGTTGCCGCGCTGCAGCTGATCCTCAAACAGCTCGAGGATCGCGGCGTGCCGCATTTCCTGTTCCTCAACAAGATCGACAGCTTCGAGACGCCGGTGCGCGAAATCCTGCCGATGCTGCAGCCGGCGAGCATGAAGCCGCTGGTGCTGCGCCAGATCCCGGTGTGGGAGAATGGCATCGCGACGGGCTTCGTCGATCTCGCGCTCGAACGCGCCTTCCTTTACCGCGAGCACGCGCCATCCGAAGTCATCGAGATGCCCGAGACCGTCAAAGGTCGCGAGCAGGAAGCGCGCTTCCATATGCTGGAGCAGCTCGCGGACTACGATGATGAGCTGATGGAGCAGCTGCTCGGCGATCTGCCGCCGCCGCGCGACCGGGTGTTCGAGGATCTCGCCAAGGAGATGCGCGAGGGGCAGATCTGTCCGGTCCTGCTCGGTTCGGCGGAGAACGGAAACGGCATCGTGCGGCTGCTCAAGGCGCTGCGGCATGAGGCGCCGTTCGTCGAGCATACCGCGCGACGGATCGGGCTTGGCGATCAGAAGTCGGCGGTGCAGATTCTCAAGACCGCCTACACCGCGCACGGCGGCAAGCTTTCGATCGCACGCGTTCTGGCGGGTGATCTGCCGGACGGCGCGACGCTCTATGGACCGCGTGGCGATGATCGCGTGGCCGGCATGTTCTCGATGTCCGGGCAGGATGCGCGCAAGGTTGCGGGCGCCAAACGCGGTGACACGGTTGCGCTCGGCCGGCTTGAAGGCGCGCACACCGGCGACACGCTGTCGGCGGAGAAGGCCGGC
Source organism: uncultured Hyphomicrobium sp. (assembly GCA_964557265.1). GTDB lineage: Bacteria > Pseudomonadota > Alphaproteobacteria > Rhizobiales > Hyphomicrobiaceae. The sequence goes on along the minus strand of CAZKZT010000106.1, from coordinate 1,832 downwards.
GTGCCGCAGATCGAGCTGCCGGCCTCGCCGCTGCCCGTTTACGGCGTCGCGATCGAGCTCAAGGATCGCAAGGACGAGGTCAAGCTCAGCGCGGCGTTGATGAAGCTGATGGAAGAGGATCCGTCCATTCGGCTCGACCATTCCGCTGAAACGCATCAGATGGTGCTCTGGGGGCAGGGCGAGATGCATCTGCGGGTCGCGATGGAGCGCTTGAAGCGCAAGTACGGTATCGAGGCCGCCACACGGCGGCGGCAGATCCCGTACAAGGAGACGATCAAAGGCAGTGTCTCGATCCGCGGCCGCCATAAGAAGCAGTCCGGCGGGCATGGCCAGTTCGGTGACGTGGTGGTCGAGATCAAGCCGCGGACCCGCGGTGAGGGCTTCCTGTTCGATGACACGATCACGGGCGGTGTCGTTCCGAAACAGTTCATTCCCTCGGTCGAGATCGGCATACGCGACTATCTCCAGCACGGACCGCTCGGGTTCCCGGTGGTCGATGTCGCCGTCACGCTGACCGACGGCTCCTATCACAGTGTCGACAGCTCCGACATGGCGTTCCGGCAAGCTGGCCGGCTCGCGATGTCGGAGGGCTTGCCGCAGTGCAAGCCGGTGCTGCTCGAACCTGTGATGGCGGTCGACATCGTGGTGCCGACCGAGGCGACCTCGCGCGTCAATGCGATGATCTCTCAGCGGCGGGGACAGATCCTCGGCTTCGATGCGCGGCCCGACTGGCCAGGCTGGGATGTCGTGCAGGCGCGTGTGCCGGAGACGGAGATCCAGGATCTGATCGTCGAATTGCGGTCGGCGACAGCGGGTGTTGGTTCCTTCGCGGCGAAGTTCGATCACCTTGCTGAGCTAACCGGCCGTCTCGCCGACCAAGTGATGGCGGCGCAGAAGGAAGCGGCGGCTTGAGTTGAGCGCTGCGGGTTGTGGCAGACGCAAACGTCAGCGTTTGCCGCCGCCCCTCATCCCGACACTCTCCCCGTGAAGGATGGGGAGAGGGAGATTAAATAGCGCTCGAAGAACGCGAGGCGAGAACGCCAACCGGCGAGGCAGTGTCGCGGACCGCGGAGGTCGAAGCTACCGCATCAAGAACAGCGGACACTCGAGCGCGGCAACCAGGTCGCGCAGATCACCATGCGCGGGGACGAGAAGGCCACCGAAGTGGCCGACGACGAAGCCGCCGTCGAGGCGCCGGATCACCTCGGCGAGCGCGGCTGGTGCGCCGCGATCGGTCTGGCAATGGAGCATCCGCTGGCGTGATTGCTCGCCGAGGGCGAGGCGAACCTGCCCTTCGAGCCATGCGCCGGTGCTCTCGCTGTCCGACAGCAGAAGGAGCAGCACTTCACCGCTGGTGACGCTCGAGAGGCGTTCGCCCGCCCGCAACAGCGGCTGCAGATGTTCGGGGTGCTCGACGACGGCGATGATCGGGCCGCTGGTGCGTCGAGCCTTCGGGCCGACCAGCATCAACCCCGTGGTGCCGGCAACGTTGGAGAAGAAGTCGCATAACCGCGCGCCCTGGCCCGGCATCAGCGTGTCAGCCAGCGCAACGACGTTCCACGGGCCATCCTCGGCGCACGCCTTGGCGAGAGCCAGCAGGGGATCGTCGCGCACGACCTTGGCGCGCAGCGGTACATCGGCCGCGCGCGCGAGTGCTTCGACGCGCCGCTGCGAGGACAACGCACACAGACGCATCTCGCGCTCGATGCCGTCCCGCGACAACGCTCGTGTTGCGCCGCGCAGAGAAATCTCGCGTGCGAATGGATAGCTCGCCAGCTCGTAAAGCTGATTGTCCTCGACGAACAGGCTCTCGATTTCGGAGTGGAACGCCT
>CAZKZT010000105.1:244-10593 GCA_964557265.1 uncultured Hyphomicrobium sp. | reverse complement strand
GCCGATGAGCAGCGCGACGGTGAGCTTGTGGTTGATGCCGTATTTCTCGAAGCTCTGAGCCACCTGGGCCGCGAGTTCGCGGGTCGGCGCGAGGATCAGGGAGCGCGGCATCCGCGCCCGTGCGCGCCCTGTTTCGAGGCGCGTAATCATCGGCAGCGTGAATGATGCGGTCTTGCCGGTGCCGGTCTGAGCGATGCCCAGGACGTCTTTGCCGGTGATGGCGACGGGGATGGCCTGGGCTTGGATGGGCGTCGGGGACGTGTAGCCGGCCGCGTCGAGGGCGGCGAGGACTTTGCTGCTGAGCCCGAGCTCAGCAAAGGTCGTGGGGTGCAAAAAGAACCTCCGTAACTGCGTTCGGTCGCGCCGAGCCTCGTGCGGAGTCGGCGGCAGGTCTCATGGTGAGCGCAGGGGGAAGCGGGGCAACTCGTTCAACGAGTCAAACAAACGGCCGGATCGAGAAAAGGGATCAATAGAATGCGATCCCCTGCGCCCGATTGCTGTTTCCCTGCCACAAACGCTGGGGTGGAACAAGCAAATTGCTGAGGTTCCACATGTATTTCGGATATTTAGATCTACAGTTCAGTCACCGTCGCGCCCGGTTCGATGCAGCGCTCGTTCAGCCGCAATCGGATTATGTTTCAATGCGCTAGGGTGAATTCGCCGTGCCAGCGCCAGGGTTGTTGAACGCGGTGCTCTGTGGGCCATGAGGGGCAGGTGTGCGACGCCATGACATCCTGACGGGCCGGTAACCAGCCGCCAAACCGTGCGGCATCGCACTTTCGGACTTGTATCCCTGCGTCGGGACGCTAGAGCCTGATCGTCCGAGATGGCAGCGCTCGAGCTTCCATCGAGAGCGTGAATCAGACTCTAAATCAAACGCATCTCGCGTGATCCGATTGCAGCGCGATCTGCGGGCCGATGGGAGAAGGAAGAGCCACCATGAACCGCAACCGCTTCTTTGGTGGCAACCCGGTTGCTGTCATCATCCGGCTGGTCATTCTGTCGATCATCGTCGGCGTCATACTGACCGCGCTCAACGTCCGTCCGGACGAAATTTTCTACCATGTGCGCCGCTTCCTGCGCTGGCTCTACGATCTCGGCTTCGACTCGATCGAGTCGGTTGCGGCCTACTTCCTGCTCGGCGCGGTGATCGTGATTCCGATCTGGCTGATTGCGCGCGTGTTCGGGATGTTCGGCCGCAAGAGCGACGACGGACGGCGTTGAGCGGGTTGTCAGGCGTCGAGCGGCTTTGACGCCCATTCCGCCGCGCGTGTGCCGGTGAGCGCGCCGAAGTTCGCGATGCCGCGCACGCGGCACGTCTCGTCGAGATGACGCTTGATGCGGCGGATCAGCTCCGGCCCCTCGTAGATGAGGCCCGTGTAGAGCTGCAGCAGCGAAGCGCCGGCTTCGATCTTGGCAAGCGCGGTTTCGGGACTGTCGATGCCGCCGATGCCAACCAGAGGCACCTTGCCCCCGGTGACCTGGTAGACGCGGGCGAGCATCGCCGTCGAACGATGGAACACTGGTCGCCCTGAGAGCCCGCCGGCTTCCTTCGATGTCGCGACGTGGCCGACGCCGGGGCGCGCGAGTGTCGTATTGGAAACAGCGATGGCATCGACGTTATGCGCCATCAGCCGCTCGGTGATGGCGGGGACATCGGCCTCGGCGACGTCCGGCGCGATCTTGACCACGATCGGGCGGCGTGGCTTCCCGGCCGCGATCTGCTGATCGCGCGCGGCCATCACGCGCCCCAGCAACTCGTCGAGCGCGGCGGGGGCCTGGAGGTCGCGCAAGCCCGGCGTATTGGGCGATGAGATGTTGACGGTGAAGTAGCTCGCGACGTCGTAGAATGTATTGATGCCGGTGACGTAGTCGCCGGTGCGGTCGGGCGTGTCCTTGTTGGCACCGATGTTGACGCCGACGATGCCGCCGCGGCTGCTGCGCGCTTTCAGCCGGGTCAGTGCCGCTGCGTGACCGCCGTTGTTGAAGCCGAGCCGGTTGATCACGCCGCGCTCGTTGATGAGGCGAAACACCCGCGGGCGTGGATTGCCGGGTTGCGGCAGCGGCGTCACGGTGCCGATCTCGGCGAAGCCGCAGCCGAGGCCAAGGACCGCGTCCGGCACGCGCGCGTCCTTGTCGAAACCGGCGGCGATCGAGAGCGGATTGGTCAAAGCGAGGTCGCCGAGGCGGCAGGAGAGTGTCGCCGGATCGGCGCTGCGGTCGGCCGGGTAGAGCCCGCGTTCGAGCGCGCGCAGGGTAGCCTCGTGGGCCTTCTCGGGCTCGAGCGCGAGAAGCGCTGGCCGTGCGAGCTGCATCAGAGCGTTGAACATGAGCGAGGCTCCCTCAGTCGGTCGCCGTCAGGAGACCTCGGACGGCAGGATGTGCCGTCCGTCGGGGCCGATGTCCAGACTTGTTGTCGAGATCACGGAATCGAGAGGCAGGGCGCCGTAAAAATGCGGATACTGAGCACCGCTGCTTGACTGCTCCCATTTCAGGCCGTCTCCGAGCCGGACTGGATCGATCGCAAGGAGCATCAGATCCGGCCGGCCGGTGAAAAAACGGGCGGTTGTCCGGGCGACTTGATTTGCGGCGCTGAGGTGGATGAACCCATCCCTGAGATCATCAGGCGAGCCGGAGAATACACCACACGCATTCAGCGTATTCCATTCATCGCGGGTACAGACTTTATAGACCAGCATGAGTTATCAACCGCATCCGTTAAGTTTTACCATCTCTTAACATTATCGGACTTGGCATTGCGCGCGTTTGGCGGCACACCTTTTGCTTTCCAAGTGTGATGGTGTATAGCCGACGCGCGCCTGAGACGCATCCGGCATGATGGCGATTGATTCTCTGTGAGCCTTCGAGACCAGATGCAATGAACGCGGTACCCTCGATCCTGACGCACCAATGGATCTGGAATGCGATCGATGCTCTCGCGCGCCACAAGGACCTCTCACCGTCGGCATTGGCTCGAAGCGCCGGCCTTGATCCGACGGCGTTCAATCCGTCCAAGCGGTTTACCCCGGAGGGACGTCCGCGGTGGCCGAGCACCGAGAGCATCTCGAAGATCCTGTCTGCAACCGACTTCACCCTGGACGAGTTCACCGCGCTCGCTGCCGAGGCCGAGCGTTCGCGCCAGCCGCCGATCCCCGCCAACGTGCCGCTGATCGGTCAGATCATCAATGAGACGGTGGGCGGCTGGCACACGTTCGGACCCGCCATAACAGAAGGTCTCGATGCCAACGCCAAACTTGTGGTCGGCGGTGGCGGGCCGTTTGCGGTCGAGGTGGCTGACACCAGCCTCGAGCCCGTCTATCGCTGTGGACTGACGCTGGTCGCATCCTCGAATGCGGTGGCGACCCCCGGAGACCGCGTCCTGATCAAATCGCAAGGCGACCTCGCCGTGCCGCGCCTGCTGGTCGGCAAGACGACACGACGCCTCGAGGTCGTATCGCTTCGCGGCAACGGCGAGCCGGTTGGTCTCGATCGCGGACGCGTCGAGTGGATCGCCCGCATCATCTGGTCGAGCAACTGACGCGGGCCATCGCCTCCATCACTTCGGCTTTGGCAGCTCGATCCGTGCTTCCACCGCGGCGCTCGCCAGCACCGTGATATCGTTGTTGGCGGTATCGGGAACGTCGAGACCGCCCTTGACGACGCGAACCGTCACCTGCCCGTGCGGCAGCTTCGCCTTGACCTTCTCGGCATCGACCAGCTCCGGCTTCTGCACGCCGATCGTGACCGTGACGTCCAGCTTCTTGGCGTCGAGGCCGAGATTGCGGATGAACGACAGCGAGCTGTGGTGGATCGCATCGTCGACGGCGCGGAGCGCCGCTTTGGTGTAGTCGCCGCCATGGAGCGATGCGCCGGCGCCGAGTTCGAGAATGACGCGCTGGGGTTTCATGTGAGCGTTCCTTCCCGTCAAACGTCGAGTGATACGACGACCAGCGCGTGCGCCAGGATCGTGCTGTCAGTGCCGGCATCGTTGGGGATTTCGAGGCCGCCCTCGACGACGTTGACGACGCCGTTGCCATAGGGTGCCACCGCGAGCACGGCTTCCTTGTTCACCGTTTCGGGATGCGGCACACCGATATTGATTTCGAGGTGCATGTCTTCGCGGCGCTTGCCCATCAGCGGCGCGATGCTGAGCGTGTTGCGCCACAGCGCATCGCGGACGGCGCGCTCCGCCGCCTTGGTGCTGTCGGCGCCGCGAATGTCTGTCCCCATGCCGATCTCGAGGACCATGCGCTTAAGAGCCATGCGATCGTTTCCTCTGCAGTTGTCGCTGTTTTCTCTGTTCGTGCGCTGCGGGGCGCGTCCGCGTCAAGCGGTGGTGCCGCGCGGCTGTGCTGCTCATTGCGCAGGTGCCCGCATGAGCGGCGGCACGTGACCTGTCGGATGAAGGCCTTCGCGCATGACGATCCGGCGCAGCCACGGCAGACTGTTGAGCGCGTGCAGCCCCGCGCCGCGCACGAGATGCAGCGGCAGGAAATCGGAGATCAGCGATCGGTTGAGCGTGTCGATGGCGGTGGCGCGCGTGGAGATGTCGCTGCGGCGGGCGCTGTCGTAAGCGGTGAGCAGGGCCTCGCTGCCGATGTCGGCGCCGACGCGACGCGCTTGCGTCGCGAGTTCGATGACAGCGGCGACGTCGCGCAGGCCGAGGTTGAGCCCCTGGGCACCGATCGGCGGAATGACATGCGCCGCCTCGCCGACGAGCGCGATGCGCCGCGCGCCGAGGCGGGAAGCCGACATGCGTGAAAGCGGAAACGTGGCACGCCGGCCGATCGCGGTGATCGGGCCCAGCAGGCCCATCAGGCGCGTGTCGAGCTCGCGAACGAATGCGGCTTCGTCGAGCGCCATCAGCCGCTTGGCTTCTTCCGGCGTCTCGACCCAGACGAGGCTCGACTCCTTGCCGTTGAGCGGTACCGTCGTCAGCGGGCCAGCGGTGCGGTGGAACTCGCTGGAGATGTTGTCGTGCGGTCGCGTGTGATGGAAACGCGTCGCGACGGCGCTCTGCGGGTAGGGGCTGGCCGTGACGTCGATGCCGGCCTCGGCGCGGCAGCGTGATCCGCGGCCGTCGGCGCCGACGATCAGGTGCGCCGTGACGCTGCCACCGCTCGCGCACCTGACCGTCACGTCCGCATCGTCGAACTGAAAATCCGGCGCGACGGTATCCTCGATCAGCCGCAGGTTCGGCTGCGCGCGCGCGGCCGCGAGGAGCGCCGTGTTGAGCGCCGCGTTGTCGACGTTCATGCCGAATGCGTCGAGGCCGAGCTCATCGGCGCGGAAGAGGATCTCCGGCGCGCGCCACAGGCCGCCGGTGTCGTCGATCAGGCGCAGGCCGGTCATCGGCACCAGCGCCGTGCCGAGCGCAGCGGTCAGTCCGAGGTTGCCCAGCATCGCGACGCTGCCGGTGAACAGGGCGGTCGTGCGGGTGTCGCGGGCAGGGTCCATCGCCGGGCCGACTGCGACGGTCGCGAAACCAGCCCGCGCGGCGGCGAGGGCCGCGACGAGCCCTGCCGGGCCGCCTCCGACCACCAGTACATCGCAATGCGTCTCGGCTTCTGATGTCATGAGCCTTCTTACCGCGTCCTGCGGCTGGTGTCGGCAGGCCCAGAGGTCGCGCGGTAGATTTGAGCCGTATCAAAGTGGGGCGCGGCCGGCGGTGCGACAGTCCGCGCCGGTCTTTCCGATTGTCTGACCCCTGCGGCAGTTTATAACCACTATAGATTCCGGTGCCCGGCGGGGCCGGAGGAGGCCGACGAGGCGCCACGCGGCCCGGTCGGCCGGTCGATGCGAAGTGGAGCGGTACCCCATGGACTATGATGCGCATTTTGCCGGCGCCCTGGCGCGGCTCCGGGACGAGGGCCGCTATCGCGTATTCGCAGACATCCGCCGCCGCCGCGGCGCATTTCCTGCCGCTGAGCGCTTTGGCGCCGCAGGCACGGACGAAATCAAGGTCTGGTGCTCCAACGACTATCTCGGCATGGGCCAGCACCCGGCGGTGCTTGCCGCCATGCATGAGGCGCTCGACACAGTCGGCGCTGGCTCTGGCGGCACCCGCAACATCTCCGGCACCACCCACTACCACGTCGAGCTCGAAGCCGAGATCGCCGACCTGCACGCCAAGGAAGCGGCGTTGATCTTCACCTCCGCCTTCGTTGCCAACGAGGCGACGCTGTCGACGCTGCAGAAGCTGCTGCCGGGTTGCGTGATCCTGTCGGACGAGAAGAACCACGCTTCGATGATCGCCGGAATCCGCAACGGCGGCGGTCCCAAGTTCATTTTCAAGCACAACGACCTCGCCGACCTTGAAGCGAAGCTTGCGGCCCTGCCGCACGAGACGCCGAAAATCATCGCGTTCGAGTCGGTCTATTCGATGGATGGCGCGATCGCGCCGATCGGGGCCATCTGCGATCTCGCAAAGAAGTACAACGCTCTCACCTATCTTGATGAGGTTCACGCAGTCGGCATGTACGGCCCGCGCGGCGGCGGCATCGCGGAGCGTGACGGCGTCATGCATCGCGTCGACATCATCAACGGCACGCTCGCCAAGGGCTTCGGCGTGATGGGCGGCTATATTGCCGCCTCGGCCGACATCTGCGATGCGATCCGCTCCTATGCGCCGGGCTTCATCTTCACGACCTCGCTGGCGCCGGCGATTGCTGCCGGTGCGTGCGCGAGCATCCGCCACCTGAAGACCAGCAATGTCGAGCGCGAACGCCATCAGGAGCGCGCGCGTCAGGTGAAACGGCGGCTCAAGGCGGCGGGGCTTCCCGTCATGGACAACCCGAGCCATATCGTCCCGGTGCTCGTCGGCGATCCCGTGCACTGCAAGGCGGTCTGCGACATGCTGCTCGACCGGTTCGCAATCTACGTCCAGCCGATCAATTACCCGACGGTGCCGCGCGGCAGCGAGCGGCTGCGCATCACGCCGACGCCGGTGCACAGCGACGCCGACATCGACAGGCTGGTGGCGGCGCTGGGTGCGCTGTGGACGGAATGCGAGCTCGCTCGCGGCGCGCGGGTCGTCGCAGCGTAGAGCCTGAATCAGCCTCTCAATCACATACATAGAGCGCGCTTGCTCGACCGCGCCGATTCCACCAACGGCTGACGCGGTCTAGCCTGCTGAAATTGCAGCAGAACGTCTGCCATGCGGCGCTGCTGGCTTGCCGCCGGGCGGGTGCTCGTGCTGTTATCGCGCCGACAAAAGATCAACTCCACAGACAGCGATCGTGAGCCCGCGACCCATGCATGACACGCTTCCCGCGCCGCCGGACGGCATCCATCTCGAGGACGTCGAAGTCGGACGGTTGATCGAGTTCGGCCGCATCAGTGTGACCAAGGAAGAGATCATCAAGTTCGCGCTCGCCTACGATCCTCAGACGATGCACACCGACGAGGAGGAGGCGAAGAAGACCATCGTCGGCCGCCTCTGCGCGTCGGGGTTCCATTCCTGCGCCATCATGATGCGGATGCTGGTCGACGGCCTGCTGAGCGGCCAGGGTTGGACGTCACTCGGGTCGCCCGGCATCGACGAGTGCCGCTGGCTGAAGCCGCTGTTTCCCGATCAGATCCTGACCGGCCGCGTCATCTGCACCGAGAAGCGCGCGCTCGCCTCGCGGCCTGAGGTCGGGTTGCTCAAGGTCAAGTTCGAGATGGTCGACCAGGCTGGCGACGTGATCATGACCTGGGCCAGCAATCAGATGCTCAAGGTGCGCCATCCGGGTGCAAAGGTTGAGGGGGGCGGCAAGGGCGATCGCCCGCCTGCGCTCGTGAGTGTCTGGGATGGCCCGCAAGGTCCGGCGCCAGATCCGACCCGCAACTTTTTCGAGGACCGCCAGATCGGCGAAATCTATGATCTCGGCTCCCACACCTTCACTGCGGACGAGATCATCACCTTCGCGAAGCAGTTCGATCCCCAGCCGTTCCATCTCACCGAGGAAGGCGGGAAGGCGTCGCTGTTCGGCGGGCTGTGCGCTTCGGGGTGGCACACGGCGGCGATCTGGATCCGCCAGTTCGTCGCCTACAGGCAGAAAATCGAGCGCGAGATCCAAGCAGCTGGCGTGCCCGTCGCCCGCTACGGTCCCTCGCCGGGGTTCCTCAATCTGCGTTGGCTGAAGCCCGTTTATCCTGGTGACACGCTGACCTTCCGAGGCCGGACGGCTGCCAAAATCGATCTCAAGTCCCGGCCAGACCGCGGCATTTTGCAGACGGACTCGCAGGCGCGGAACCAGAAGGGCGAGCTTGTCTTCAACATCCGCGGCCAGATTCTGGCCGAGCGCCGCGAGCCCTTCCGGCCCTGACCCGCGGCGATTCGCCTGCCTCGTTGCACGGCGCCGCTGCAACTCGATGTTGACCCTGCCACGGTTCGGCCATGGACGGCGGTGAGATTTGCTGCTGGATTTGTCGAATCGCCCGAGCCTCCCCATATTGGGAAGGTGTTCCGACTTGAGGGGGGAGGGGACGATGCCGATTCGGGGTGAGATGAAAGGCGTCAGCATGGCAGGCTTGAAAGTGGCCGCCGGTCGCAACCGGTTGGCCGCGGTGACGGTTGCATTCGGCATGGCGCTTGGGGCGGCCATCTGGGGCGCTGGTTTCGTGAGCCCGGACAGCCTGCTCGAGCGTAGCTACGCGCGGTCTGCGCCGCTCGGGACGATCCATCTCGACGAGGTGGTTTCGGACAGCGATCGTCTGCTGCCGATCACGAAGGCATCCACCCGCGTGGCGCCTCAGCCTGCTCTCCTGGTCAACGGGGCGGCGGTGCAGTCCGGCGTGCTGAACGAGCCGCTTGTGATCGGCTCACGCGTGCAGCTTGCGCCGGGGGCGATCGACCCGCGCGAGATCGAGGTCATCGATACGACCGAGATGGATGCGCCGGTGGTCGGTCTGCCGGGCCTGCGCCTGCAGCTTGTGACGGCACGGCTCGCCGACGGGGCGGGAAGCGAGACGCTGCAGTTGATCTTCACGGTTCGCGAGGCTGAGCCGGCGCGGGTTGTTCCGGTGTCGAAAACGCGGACCGCGGGCAAGGTTCTCTGATCGCGGGGGCAAGTCTCTGGCCACGTTTCTGGTGCTGGCCCGGGCCTTCCGCAGCAATTGATGCCGCATTTCCGATAGTTGGTGTCCGGCCAGCGGGATCGTATCTGGATTCGATTCCGGCCGGCGTTCCAATCGCACTGCGAGAGTATTCATGCAGCGGTTGAGGCACTTCAAGCTGTGCCCGTTTTCCCGGTCGATCCGGCTCGCTTTCGCCGAGCTGCAGGTACCGTATGAACTCCACGATGAGGGCCCCAAGGCTGCCGTGCCGGGCGCGTCCGGCCTCGCGCTGCCGGGCGATCTACCGATCCTCGAACTCGAAGAAGGTGGCGTCGTGGCCGGTGCCTACGCGATCACCGAGCGATTGGACGAGCTCGCGCAACGCGGCGCTTTCGATCCTCGCGGCTTGCGGTTGTTCCCCGGCTCGATCGAGGATCGTGCGGAAGTGCGCCGATTGGTCGACTGGTTCCATCGTCGCCTCGATCGCGAAGTCACGCAACCGATCCTGTCCGAAAAGGTGTGGCCGCGCCTTGTCTCCGCCTACACGTCGCATGGCGCCCCGCGTTCGAGCGCGCTGCGCGCCATCCATGCCGCATTGCGCCAGCATCTGAGCTACATTGGCTATCTGGCTGACACGCGCCGTTGGCTGGCGGGGGAGGCGATGAGTTTCGCCGATCTCGCCGCGGCCGCCCAGCTCTCGTGCCTCGACTACCTCGGCGAAGTGCCGTGGGATGACGCGCCCGATGCAAAGGCGTGGTACGCGCGGGTCAAGTCGCGCCCGGCTTTCCGTCCGCTGCTCGCCGACCGGATCGCGGCGATTGCGCCGCCACCGCACTACGACGACCTCGATTTCTGACCGCGGGGCGTTGAGGAATGCCCGAAGAATCATCGCTTTCCGTGGCCTTGCCGCCACCCGTTGTGGGCTGCGTCCCCGCCGGGTCTTGCCAATCGGGCCTCCCCCATGCGACCACCCTCGGCACGGGCGCGACCCGAGATTCGACGGATTCCGTCCCTCTTCGCATGTGATGCGTCACACATCCCGTCCTCAAACGATCGGAGCCATACGCAATGGCATCCTCCCGTGACCTGTTCGCCAAGCTCGAGGCCGAGTTGACCGATAAACCGCTGCGTGCCCGCAAGTCCGCCGATGCGTCCGATGATTACAATGCCGACCTGATCGAAGTCCTCGAAGGGCTCGAACCGGTGCGCCGGCGCCCGGGCATGTACATCGGCGGCACCGACGAGAAGGCGCTGCATCATCTCTTCGCCGCGGTGATCGACAACTCGATGGACGAGGCGGTGGCAGGCCA
>CAZKZT010000105.1:0-234 GCA_964557265.1 uncultured Hyphomicrobium sp. | reverse complement strand
GGGCTTCCTTACCGTCGCTGACAACGGCCGCGGCATTCCGATCGACCCGCACCCGAAATTCAAGAACAAGTCGGCGCTCGAAGTCGTCATGTGCACGCTGCACGCGGGCGGCAAGTTCGATAGCAAGGCCTACCAGACGTCAGGCGGTTTGCACGGCGTCGGCGTGTCGGTCGTCAATGCGCTTTCCGATCGTCTCGAAGTCGAGGTCGCGCGCGGCCAGCAGCTCTACCGCAT
>CAZKZT010000104.1:0-10607 GCA_964557265.1 uncultured Hyphomicrobium sp. | reverse complement strand
CCGCCTGTCGCGCGGTGGCGTCGACGTGGGCCACGAGATTGCTGTCCAGCCCGAGATCATTGGCGAGCTGCACCAGGAAGTCGTGCTCCTGATTGTTGTCGAGATCGATTGCGATGCGCGCGGCGGTGAAGACCTGCACCGCTTCGGCATCGTTCTGAACGCCTTCGGCGAGTTGCCTGGTCGTGGCTGGATTATTGAGCTCGTTGGCGAGGAACTCTTCAGCTTCGCGGTCGATGCCCATCTGTTTGAGGCCGCCGATGATCTTGTTCATCTCGGTGTCGTCGATGCGGCCGTCGGCTGCGGCAGCCGCGATCATGGCGCGGATGTAGAGCAACGCGGATTCTTGCGTAATCGCGCGCGTCTCGAAGCCGGAGCCAGCAGGTGCCGCGACGAGCGACTGCTGATCGGCGCCGCCGCCGAGGATCGGCTTGCCAGCCTGATAGTTCTGCACGGCCTTGTAGGCGAGACCGCCGATGAGCGCGAGCGCGCCGAGCTTGATGACACTGCCCGCGAGGGCGCGGCCGGTCTGGGTGCCGAGGATGACTGCGCCCGCGCCGCCGGCAGCGACACCTGCGCCCACCTTGTTCTTCTCGATGAGATCCTTGGCGCTGTTCATCAGCTCTTCCGGCGATTTGCCGGTCGCCTTCGTGAGGATGTCACGGAGCTGACCCGACGCGCCGGTCGCATCGTCGATCTTCTGGGCGCCCTCTTTCACGCCGGACGTCGCCTGACCGAGGATCTGGCCGAGAATGTCGAGCAGACTGCCGCCCGGCGATCCGGCGCCAGGGCCACCGCTCTGGCTGCCGCCGGGCTGCGACGGCACCATGTTGCGCAGGAGATCACCTAGGCCGCCGCCCTGTCCGGCGCCGGGCGTGCTGCCCTGCCCGCCGGTGAACTGACGCAGCAGATCCTCAAGGCCACCGCCGCCGGGCGCACCGCTCTGTCCCGCAGCGGGGGCATTGCCGGTCGATCCACCCTGGCCGCCCGTGAACTGGCGAAGCAGATCTTCGAGGCCGCCTCCCGGGCTCGCGGCGCCGCGCCCTGCCGGTGCCTGCTGATTGGCGCCGCCGAGCAGCTGACCGAGCAGATCGGCAAGACCGCCGGGGCTGGCCTCAGCACCCCGCGCCTGCGGCTGTGATTGAGGCGTGCCGGAACCGGCACCCCGGACCATCATTTCGAGAAGGCTCTTAGCGTCGAACATAGGCACACACTCCCGCAGCTTGACCTCTTGAAGAGGGAAAGTATCCCATTTGGTGTGCGAGTCTTGGTCAACGAGTGGTGGTTGTAAAGAAACACCTATTCCGCGGCGATGGGGCGGGTGGGCGGCGCCGACGCTGGCGGGACGGGCAGGTCGAGCGAAGGTTGGTGATCGACGTGCGCCACCTGATCGCCGCCGCTGTTCTTTCCGCTCTCGTCGCTGGGGCCGACGAAGCGGCCGAAGATCCACCACAGGAAGCGCGCGACGTCGTCCATGACGGCAAACACGGCAGGAACGAACAGCAGGCTCAGCAATGTGGACGACAGAAGGCCGCCGATCACCGCCACCGCCATCGGGACTCTGAACTCGCCGCCGTCGCCTGCGTTGATTGCCGCCGGAACCATGCCGCCGACCATGGCGATCGTGGTCATGATGATGGGTCGTGCGCGCTTGCGGCCGGCATCGACGATGGCCTCGGCTCGCGTGACGCCCTTCGCCATCTCCTCGACAGCGAAGTCGACGAGCAGGATAGCATTCTTGGTCACGATGCCCATCAGCATCAGAATGCCGATCACGACAGGAAGGCTGACGGCTTCGTTGGCGAGGTAGAGCGCGAAGATCGCGCCACCAATCGAGAGCGGCAGCGAGAACAGGATCGTGATGGGTTGCAGGAATGAACCAAACAGCAGCACCAGCACCGCGTACATCATCATGATGCCGGCGCCCATGGCTTGCGCGAAGCTCTCGAACACCTCGCCCATAATCTCTGCGTCGCCGAACTGGCGGACCTCGACGCCGGACGGGAGATTCTGCGCCGCCGGCTGGGCCAGTGTCGCTTCCAGCGCATCGCCGAGCGCCGTCCGGCCGGCAAGATCGGCACCGATCACGACCTGACGGCGCCGATCGTAACGGCTGATCGACGTGGGGCCCTGGCTCATCTTGAACTCAGCAACAACACTCAGCGGGACTGATGAGCCGGATGCCGTCTGAACCTTGAGATTCTCGAGCGTGTCGCGCTCCGCCCGTGCGTCCTCGGAGAGCTGCACGCGAATCGGGATCTGGCGATCGTCGATGTTCATCTTCGCAAGGGCAGCGGGGACATCGCCGATGGTGGCAATGCGAACGGCCTCGGAGATGGCTTCGGTGGAGACACCGAGCTCGGCGGCGATATCGGTGCGCGGAACGACCAGCAGCTCTGGGCGCTCGAGTTCTGCGGTTGAGACGACATTGAGAAGCATCGCGCTGCCGTCTTTGTCGACAACGCGCTTTGCTTCGGACGTGAGCGCGGCAGCGACGCGATCGACTTCGGCGCCTTCGCGCCCCGTCACGACGACGGAGAAGGCACGCTGGCCATTGTCGCGCAGGAACCAGTAGCGGATGTCAGGATAGGTCGCGAGGTCGGCGCCGATGGCTTCGGTGATCTGGGTCTGATCCTGTTTGCGCTGCTTCTTGGGAGCCAGATTGATCGTCAGAGTGGCTTTCCGCACCTCCGCGCCCGATCCGAGTATCTGACCACCTGTGACGAGCACATTGACGACATCGGGACGCTTGCGCACCCGATCGGTGATCTCATTGGTCACGCGGCGCGTGTCCTCGATCCGCGATCCGGGCGGCAGCTCGACGGCAAGGAGAATGCGGCCGGTGTCATCCTGCGGCAGGAACGCGGAGGGGAGGAGAAAGAAACTGCCGATGGAGGCGGCGAAGATCCCGAGCCCCGCGAGCAGAGTCAGAAAGCGGTGGCGCACCGACCAGCGGGCGAGGCGCGTATAGGCACGCAGCCAGCGCGGCTCGTGATCGTTATGCGGCCGCGGGCGCAGGAAGTAGGCGGCAAGCAGTGGCGTCAGCAAGCGGGCAACGATCAGCGAGAAGAACACAGCAATGGAAACGGTAAGACCAAACTGCTTGAAGTACTGGCCCGCAATGCCGCCCATGAAACTGACAGGCGTGAAGACCGCGATGATCGTCGCGGTAATCGCGATCACGGCGAGCCCGATCTGGTCCGCGGCATCGAGCGACGCGCGGTAGGGCGGCTTGCCCATCGCCATGTGACGCTCGATGTTTTCGATTTCGACGATCGCGTCGTCGACGAGGATACCGGTTGCGATCGTAATCGCGAGCAGGCTTACGAGATTGAGCGAGAATCCGAGCGTATTGAGAACGAAGAATGCCGGGATGACCGACAGCGGCAGCGCGATCGCCGTGATGATGGTCGCGCGCCAGTTGCGCAGGAACAGGAAGACGACCGCGATGGCGAGAAGCGCGCCTTCGATCAGCGTTTGCATGGTCGAGGTGTAGGCGCCGCGAACTGCGGTCGTGGTCGTGTCGATGAGACTGAGTTGGACTTCGGGATGGAGTTTGCCGAGCTGCGCGACGGCCGCGTCGACATCGGCGGATACCGTCGTGTCGCTCGCACCCTTGGCACGTTTGATGGAGAAAGCGACAACGGGATCCTTGTCGACGGTCGCGAACGTGCGCGGTTCCTCGTACGCGTCAGACACCGTGCCGAGTTCGTCGAGGCGCACTTTGCGTCCGCCAGGCAGTGCGATCATCGTCGAAGCGAGTGCACCGACGGTGGTCTGGCCTGCCAGAGTGCGGATCGCCTGCTCGCGGCCGCCGATCTCGCCGCGGCCACCGGCGAGGTCGACGTTGGTGGCGCGGAGCTGGCGATTGACGTCACCGGCGGTTATGCCGAGCGACAGCAGCCGATCCGGATCGAGTGCAATGCGGATCTCGCGCTGCACGCCGCCGACACGCTGAACCTCGCCAACGCCTTTGACGCCCTGGAGCGCGCGTATCACGACGTCATCGACGAACCATGAAAGCTCCTGTGGTGTCATCGTCGGTGCGCGCGCGGCGTAGGTGACGATCGGCAGGCCCTCGACGTCGAGGCGTGCGATGACCGGCTCCTCGATCGTGCGCGGCAGTTCCGACCTCACGCGCGCGATGGCATCCTTGATGTCGTTGACCGCGCGATCGGTGTTGGTTTCGAGGCGGAACTCGATGACCGTCATCGAGATGCCTTCGGTGACCGTGGAGGTAATGTGCTTGACGCCGTTGACACCCGCGACCGCGTCCTCGACGCGCTTGGTCACCTGCGTTTCCAACTCGCTTGGTGCCGAGCCGGATTGGTAGATGTGCACCTGGACGATCGGCACATCAATGTTGGGGAAGCGCGTGATCGGGAGCTGCCGGAAGGCCAGGACACCCAGCACCATCAGCACGACGAAGAGCACCAATGGTGGAACCGGGTTGCGGATCGACCATGCCGAGACGTTGAAGTTCATGACCGAATGTCCCGATAGAGAGTTCGTGGCGATGCGCTGCTACTGGCCGTGCGCGACGGAGCGCTGGATTTCCACAGGCCGGACCCGATCGCCATGACGCAGGAACGTGCCAGACTTGGCGACAACGAGCGCATCTTCGGCAATGCCGGACTTGATCTCGATGTGCTCCGCGTCAGTGAGGCCGAGCAGCACCGGGCGTGTCGACACGATGTTGTTTTCAACGACCTGCACGGTCGGGCCTGATTTGCCGAAGAGAACAGCGGAGCGCGGCACGGCGAGTCCGGTTCCCTGTCCGATCACGATCTCGCCGCGCGCGAACGTACCGATCCGCAAGTTCGGATTCGGGCCGAGCAGAACGCGCACGAGGCCCAGCCGCGTGGCGCGGTCCACTGCGGGAGAGATCAAGCGCACCGTGCCGTCCACATCGGCGTTCCCGGGGATGGCGACATGCGCCTTCTGCCCGACGGCGAGACGCGCAATGTGAGCTTGCGGGATTTCGGCTTCGAGCTCGATTTCGCCGGCAGCAATCATGCGAAACATCGGCTCCTGCGAAACCATCACCGGCGTCGCGCCGATGCGCGCCTTGCGCTGGCTGATCACGCCATCAGTCGGTGCGGTGATGTCGGTCTTGGAACGGCGCCATTTCAACTCGCGCCGCTGTGCTTCGATCTGGGCGCGGTCCGCCTCCGCCGCCTTGAGACCATCGCGCGCGGCGACGAGCTGGGCTTCGGTCAGCTTGAACGCGGACTCACGCTGGTCGAAGACCGCATCTGAGACATGTCCGGCCTGCTTCAGCGCGGTGGCGCGGCTCATAGCGTTCTTGGCTTCGTTGAGGCGCGCCTCAGCTTCCGCGATGGCGCTGCGGGCCTGTGCGGTCGCGGCGGCATTGCGCGCGAGTGCGGCGTCGTTCTGAGCGAGTTGAGCCTCGAGCGTGTCGACGACCAATCGCGCCAGGATCTGGCCGCGCGTCACGACGGCACCCTCCTCCACGAGAATTTCGAGGACGCGCAGGCCTTCGATCTCCGGCCCGATCAGGATTTCCTCTCGAGGCACGAGAGAGCCGCTCACGGTGAGTTTCTCGACAAAGTCATAGGGCTTGGCACGGGCGACCGTGACGCTGATGTCGAGCGAGGGGGTGGCAGCCGGGGTGCCTTTGTTTTCCGCTGCGGCGTTTCCCTGGGCGACGGCAGGAGGGAGCACGCCGGTCGTGTACGCGAGAGCGCCTGCGCCAGCGGTGAGCAGGGCGATCGTCGAGAGGATCAGCTTCTTGTTCATGGCTTCTTCTCTTCGGAGACAGGACGCAGAAGGGCGGTAATCGCATCGAGAAGTGGCGGCAGCACGGAGTCGGCGTTGAATTTCTGATCAACGGCCCGGCGCCAAAGCATGCCCTCCGCAATGGTCAAAAAGGCGTCGACGACGACATCGATGTCATGTGCCGGGGCGATGCGGCCCTCGGCGGCAAGCTTTCTGAAGAGGTCCTGGAAACAGCCGTGGATGAAACCCTCGACGTTCTCCTGGATCTCGCCAACCTTGGGGTTGCGGGTCGCTTCGATCCCGATCTCGATGCAGAGCATGCGGCGATGGGGAGGATCATCGACAAGGAACTGCCGCCCAAGCGTGGCCAGCGCTGTCATGAAGTCGGGCGCGCCTGCGATTTGGGCAAAGCGGTCAGCGAATTCGGCGCGTTCACGCTCGGCAATGCCGGCGATGAGTGCCTCCTTGTTGCTGAAGTAGAGGTAGAGAGCGCCGGGGCTAACAGCGGCCTCGCGGCAGATGTCCTGCATGGTCGTGCGATGGAAGCCGCTGCGGGCGAAGCAGCGTTCTGCGGCGTCGAGGATATGATCGCTGCGCTCGCGCAGCGTCTCGGGGCTCAGTTTGGCCATCTGCCGATCCTGCCAGGTATTTATTGTGCGGCGCAATAAAAACGAATGGTCGTTCTTTTTAATGGCGGCAGGTGTGGTGTCAAGTTCATATTTTATTGAGCGAGTGGCGTGCGCGGGTGAGAATGGGGAGATATGCAACCATAGATGGATCCTGCGGAAGCATTCGAAGATGCAGGCGCGGTGCGGCACCGTGGCGTGGCGGCGGCAGGCGCGCTTGGCTTGCCAGCTGGAATCAGCTTTGCTTCAGATCCAGCCATTGGTGTCGCAATGTGTTCGCCCGAACCCGGCAGCATGCGGCACACTCGCCAGATCCATTCCTGAGGACGCACGGCATGGCCGCCTCCCTACTCACGATCGTGCTCGCTGCCGGTAAGGGCACGCGCATGCGTTCAGAGACGCCGAAGGTTCTTCACGCCATCGCCGGCCGCTCGATGCTCGGGCACGTGCTCGACAAGGTGCAGACGTTGTCACCGCAGCATCAGGCGGTGGTGGTCGGACCGGGGATGGAAGCGGTCGCTGCAGAAGCGCGTGGGGCAGGTGCCGCAATCCAGACCTACGTACAACCTGATCAGCGCGGAACGGCCGACGCGGTGCTGGCTGCTGCGCCAGCGCTCGACGCGCACCAAGGCGATGTGCTGGTCCTGTTTGGGGACACGCCTCTGCTGCGAGCCGAGACGTTGTCACGTATGCGGGAGGTGCTCGAGGGCGGAGCTGGAGTCGCGGTGCTCGGCTTCGAGGCGGCGGATCCGACGGGTTATGGCCGGCTGCTGACCGATGCAACAGGCGCTGTGGTCGAGATCCGCGAGCACGCCGACGCAACTGAAGAGGAGCGCCGCGTCCGGTTGTGCAATGCCGGCGTGATGGCGTTCCGGGTGCCGGACTTGTCGGCGCTGCTTCGGCGGATCGGTAGCGGTAACGCGAAGGGGGAGCTTTATCTCACCGATGCGGTGGCTCTTGCGCGCGGTGATGGCCACGTGGTCCGCACGGTGGTGTGCAGTGAAGACGAGGTGCTGGGGATAAATTCGCGCGACCAGCTCGCCGTAGCGGAGAGCATTTGGCAGCGGCGACGGCGGCTCGAGGTGATGCGCGACGGCGCGACTTTGGTGGCGCCCGATACGGTGTGGCTCAGCTATGACACCGTGATAGGCCGCGACGTGACGATCGAGCCCAACGTGTTCATCGGCCCCGGCGTCGTGATCGAGGACCGGGTGACGATCCGTGCCAATAGTCACATCGTCGGCGTGCATGGGAAGGACAAGGCGGGACTGCGCATTCGCGAGGGCGCCATCATCGGGCCGTTCGCGCGGCTGCGTCCGGGCGCCGACATTGGCCCGGACGTTCACATCGGCAATTTCGTCGAGGTGAAGAATGCGGTGCTGGAGGCGGGCGCGAAGGCCAACCATCTCGCTTACATCGGCGATGGCCGTGTCGGCGCCGAGGCGAACATCGGCGCAGGCACGATCTTTTGCAACTATGACGGTTTCCAGAAGCATCACACCGATGTCGGTGCGGGTGCGTTCATCGGCTCCAACTCATCGCTGGTGGCACCGGTCAAAGTCGGTGATGGTGCCTATGTCGGCTCCGGAAGCGTGGTGACGAAGAACGTGCCGGCGGATGCGCTGGCGGTCGCGCGTGCATCGCAGGAAGTGCGTGAGGGCTGGGCTGCGAAATATCGGGCGCGCCGCAAGCGTCAACCGTGAACGACAGCGCGGTGCGAAACGCACCATCTTCTGTCTACTTGGGCCTTCGGTGCAGCAGTGTGACGGCGCGTGAGCCGCCGAGCAGTGCCATGATGGTGCCAATGAGGCCGCCGATGGCCTGCACGACGAGGACGATGTCCTGTCCGAGACGGTCGGCAATGTCGGGCGTGATACTGACGCCGACGAGAACGCCGAAGATCGGCAGCACGGTCGTCATGGCGGTCAACAGTGTTCCCCAGATCGTCATCGAGGACCACCAGCCGGTGGAGTTGGTCGCGGTGTTTGGCAGAGGTGCGGGGGCGTCGGTCGGTCCGGTCATGAACGGAGGCTCCTGGGTCGGGGTGGGACGGTTGGCAGAGGTCGTCGGCGGAATCAGACGTGTGGCCGCTGCGAGCGTGGCATCGACGCGGCGCAGCCAGCCGCGGCCGAAGCGCCAGAAGTGCGTGAGCGCGCGATAGCGACGACGCCGGATGTCGCCGTAGCGCGTGATGGTCTCGCGAAGCGGGGCCCGCCGCGCCGCTGCGAGCGTGATGGGGCCGATCTCGCCGTCGACATCGACGTCGATGGCTTCCTGGAGAAAGCGCGCAGCGGCGGAGACGCCGTGGTTGACCGCGGCATCGAAATGCATGAGCGCGAGGGCCGTGCGCAGATCGGTACAGCGGGCGGGGTGCCAGTAGCGGCGCAGGTAGATGTCGCGGACGAGCGCGTCGGGGATCGCTTGCAGAGCGGATTTCAGAGACGCGAAATTCTCAGGCGTGACTTCGACGGCACGTTCGCGCGCATATACGGCAAGTGTGATGCCCTTGTTGGTCGGACCGCCGGGGTCGTGTGGATCATCGGACCAGCCGCCCTCCATGTCGAGAACGTGGCGGAGTGCCAAGTCGAAGTGAGTATCAGCGAGGCGTGGCGCTTCGCCGGACGGCACGCGATAGTCGAGAACGAGGTCGCGATCGAAACGTGCGACAGTGACGCCATTCGATTGGTTGCCGCCGAGAAGGACGACATGGCGGTCTGTAGCACCCACTAGAAACCCGACGTGCCCGAGCGCGGGATCGCTCGTACGGCGGAGAACTGTGATGGCGCCAGCGGTGGGCGCGTGAGCGGCGTCACCCCATGTTTCATAGGAGCGCGCGCGCAGCGAACGTGTGCTGGCGATGCCGGCGCGTTCGAGCGAGGCGCCGACGAAGGCCGCGCACCATGCGGTCTCATCGGATTGCCCGGCATGCCCGAGTTCGTCGAACATCGCGACGATGCGTGGATTGTGCGAAGGGCCGGTTACTTCGGATTGGCCGAGCTCGCGCCAAGCCTCGGCCATCCACGATGGCTGCTGCATCAAGGTCTCCGGTGTGATGGAGTGCGGTTGCGCGGATCAGATCATGGCGGCAGCGGGACTGCCGCGGCCGTAGGTGGCGCTGAGCTGGAAGACGCGGATGGCGATCTCGGGCGGCTGTGTGCCGAAGTCGTCGGATTGATCCGCGGCAGAGTAGATCGCCGCGGGCGATGATGTGGTGAGCGTGCGCAGGACGGTGTTCCCGTCGAGGATGTCGACGGCGTAGGTTTCGCTGTCCTCGCCGAGCGGAATTTCGCTGGTCTCCCAGCTGTCGCCACCAATGCGCGAGCGACGGATCCAGGAGATGTGAACGTCGCCGCCGTCACGGCGCGCGCGGATGCGAACGGGGGCGAGCGGGCGGCGGCCAAGACCGCTGAATGCGTGGATGGCGGTCGCGTACGAAGGCGAGCCGAGATCGCGAGTGGATGGGCCGTAGCGCCAATGAAAGGGCAGATTGATATCGTCGAGTGTCAGATCCAGGCGCGTGAGGGCGTCATCGAGCAGGACGAAGCGTGCGCCGGCTTCGAGCATTGGGCTCATCGTCCATTCGGTGCCTTGCTGGCCACGCAGGAGCGTCGAGAGTTCGTAGGTGTTGGGTGCGATGAGCGTGGCGTGCTGGAATTGGATGACCTCCCATCGGCCGGATGCGTGCTCGATCGCAGCCGCATTGGCGCCGGAGAGGAGTGCGAGATCGGTAACGGACGCGAGCGTGCCGAAGTCGAGTTCGATGGTGAGCCGGGTGGCCTTGTCGAGGCGACTGATGGGGCCCGCGGCGAGCGGGTCGCGTGTTGTGCCGATGATCGCCGGCCGGGTTGCGAGCGCGCGGAGCGTGAAGCCGGAGGGTTCGGGGGCCCGATAGACGGCGACGGCGCCGGGCCACGGCTGCATCATGGTGGCGAAGTATCCGGCATCGGGTGACTCGGTGCCGGGCAGGAGTGGCAGGTCGAGCAGTATCGCGGATGGCGGACCGAGCGACGCGACGACGGGCGGCGCCGCAGGGCGCGGCGCGGCGACAATCGGCGCGTAGACGTTGGGCTCGATGCGGATGGCATCGATTTCGCGGGCGCCGTGATCGCCTATTTCGGTAACGCGGTAGTGTCGCTGATCGCCGGGACCATCCAACGCAATGACATCCCCCGGCTCGATGGCGATGAGACTCGGCGGGAGCACGAACTGGGCGCGATCGCGCGCGGACCACGTCTCGAACAGCCA
>CAZKZT010000103.1:4684-10624 GCA_964557265.1 uncultured Hyphomicrobium sp. | reverse complement strand
AGGAGCTGCGCCAGCACCGAGAGCGCCGACAGAAGTTTCGCCTGTTCGAGCCACACGCCAAAACCCGGATCGGTGCGATGGCGGGCATGGAACTCGCGCATCACCATCATGCGCTCCCACTCGACGAGCGGTACCGTCAGCGCGCGGCCGCCGCCTTCGCGGAACTTGCGGAACGCCTGCGCGGTCTGGTTCTTGCGCGCCGGCGGGTAGTCGCTTGCGCGCAGCATCACACAGCTCGTCGACGGCATCGCAGCCAGCACTTTGTCGAGCTGGCGCTTGAGACCGCCGCCCTGTGTCGGCCGGTTGCAGATGAACACGCGCGTCTTCTGCATGATGCCGGATTTGTGCGTCACCACGATATCGGCGGTCGGCAGCTCGTCGCCGAAGTCGGCGCGGCGCATCGACATCGTCAGCGC
This sequence comes from uncultured Hyphomicrobium sp., assembly GCA_964557265.1. Taxonomy (GTDB): domain Bacteria; phylum Pseudomonadota; class Alphaproteobacteria; order Rhizobiales; family Hyphomicrobiaceae. The sequence goes on along the minus strand of CAZKZT010000103.1, from coordinate 10,208 downwards.
ATCGCCCCATTCGCTGCGCGCCAGCTCCAGCGCCGACGTCAGCACGCCAAGCAGCTCCATGTCGTCGGACGGCATCTCCGCTTCGGAGAGACTTGCGAAACGCTCCCAGCTCGTGCGGAAATCGATGTGATTTGCGGACGCGTCCGCAGGTGCCGGCACACCGCCACCACCGAATCCAAAACCAAGCGCCGCCGCCAGCGTCGAGATGAATCCGGGGCCATCTGCGGCTTCGGGCTCGACCGTGGGTCCGTCATCGTTGGCCGCGCGGCTCTTGAGACGCGCCTGTGCGTCCTCGAGCAAACGGCGCGTCGAAAGTCCGCCCAGCTCGGCCATGAAGTCGGCGCCGAACAGGCGCGTGAGGTCGGCTTCGGCGGGATCGGCGCCGCACATGCTTGCGTGGTGATCCACACGGCGGCCGAGAATGAGGCGCGCTTCCTCGGCGGTGCGGCTCTCCATCAGCGCGACGGGGCCCGACTTCTCGATGCGGTCGATGTAGGACTGCGCCAGCACGCTGCGCACTTGATCGTAGAAGTCGCCAAGGCAGGAGATCATGATCAGCGACGATGGCACGCGATTGGCAATCTGAATCAGATCGCGCACCGCCTTCTGGAACCGCTCCTCTGCATCAGCGAAGAAGCGCAGATCCTCCACCTGATCGATACAGAAGACGAGCGCGGCACGATCGACCGTCCACATCAGCTTGCCGATGCTCTCGATAATCTCGAAGGCGCGCCCCTCGCCCGCACTTGGATCGAGGGCCGCGACCGACGCCTGCGTCAGCTCGTTGAGCGGCCGGCCATACAGATACTGGCGGACGCGCTGGTCGATACGCGGATCAGCCCGCTGGAGATAGAGCAACGCGCGCACGATGTTGATATCGAGTTCCTGCTCGGCGAACTTGGGGCTCGCGACGATGGCATCGGCAAACTCGATGATCAGCTTCGCGAGTTCGTCCTCGTCGAGCTTCGACTCGGTGAGCTGGTTGAGCTGATCATCATCCAGCGCGGCTTCCGCGAGTTTGTTGGTCAGGCGCGCGAGACCGCTCTCGTTCTCGCCGTCCGGATCGTAGGGCTTCTCGAGCGAGGAGATCAGCCGCCGCAGGTAGTAGTCGGCGTAGCTGGACACATCCGGCGTCATCTGCGCGTAGCCGAAGTAGGCAGTGCCGGCGCGGTGAGAGCTCGTCCTGAGCGCGCGGATGAGGTGCGTCTTGCCAGCCCCCGACTGACCGTGGAACAGCAGCAGCCGCGCTGGCGTGACCGCGCCGTCGGACTTCACGATCGAGTCGAGCAGCCTCTGGAACTTGGCACGCGCGGAATGATGCACCGCCTCCACGTCGACCGGATCGGCGCGCCAGATGTCGTCTTCCCAGGTAATCGAATGCTCGAACGCCGTCGCGAAGTTTTCAACCTTGGGCGCTGTATCGACCGCACGCTGCATCTTGTTTTTCTTCCTCGACTTCATCCACGCAAAATTCGGACTGACGGACTTGGATCGTTCACTCTTCGTCGACGCGCACGTAGTGCCATACGGTGTTCTTGAAGACGGTGGCTGACGCCTGGATATCGTCGAGGTACCGCTTGTCGCGCAAATCGGACGTACCGAGCGCCAGAAGACCCGACCGATGCGCCTCGGTCAGCATCGCCTTGAACTCGATCTCACTCAGCCCCCAGCCGGCGTGCCGCTCCTTGAGCGCACCCCAAAGCTGCGAGATGAAAACCTTGCGGCTGCCCGACCAGCCCACTGCAAGCGGGCGGGCCAGCGTGCGCATCGCTTCCGCGAACGCCGAGGGAGTCGGTCGCTCGCTTTCGGCGGGAGCGCTGACCGGCGCCGCGCCGACGACGGCAACCCGCGATGGCCCACGCGCGGGCGGTGCCTTCCTCGCGCCGTTGTAACCATGCGCAGGCGCGCTGCCTCGTGCGGCACCGGGCGCCATCGGCCAGTCGAGAGCGCCGGTGACGAACCCCCGCAGCAACGCCATGCGCAACGCCGCGACCGCGGTGCCCGTGGCGCCGACAGCCTCCGCCGCCAACCCCGCGACGAGGCGTGTGTCAGTGCCAAAATCACGCGGCCGCACCGAAAGCTGGCCAGCCAGCAGCCGCCCCGCCTTCGCGGAAAGCCCCGACTTCGAGCCGAGGTCCCGCTGCAGGCGGTTGCCGAACGCGCGATCGAGCGCCAACAGCGCGAGCGCATTCCGAAGTTTCGACGCACTCGGCGTCGATCTCAGCTTCAACCCATGCGCCGCAGCCACGATCCCGCAGGCGAGCCCCTCGGCTTTGCCAATCGCCTTGAGACGACGCGGCGGCAAGCCGGGCGTTCCGAGCGCCTTGGCAACCAGCAGGCCATCGCGCACCGCCAGCCAATCGCCTGTGATCGTCGCATCGGCCCCGCTCAGGCTGGCGCCGATGAAATGTTCCGCCTGCCGGCGCCCGGCTATGGTCGCCTGGAGCCGCCCGCCGCGCTTCTCGATGAGTTGGTCACGCAAATGAGCCGCCAGAAGCCGGCCCACCAGCACCCGCCATTCACCAGCCTCGACGACGGGCGCCACCAGGGGCTGCAGGTCCCGCGCCAATTCAGTCTCGCTGGCGCCACCCTCTCCGGTCGAAAGCCGCACCAGGACCAGCGCCCCGACCCGCGTCACATCGATCCGCGCCGGCTCCGTGCGAGGGGCGTCCATCGCCACCGCCATATCTCTAGCCCCCAATGCAGTGCCCCGCGCCGCCCCGACCCTCTCGAAGGCGACGGCATTCGCATCGTTGCCGTGTACGCGTGTACTGGCTCGGCTTGTCCGAGCGCTCTTACTGAAGAGCGATCGCCTGCGGGCAATCCGTGAGTGCCGCTCGGCATCAGCTCGATCGAGGCGCGCTTCCCTCGCACACTCATGTCCAGGCCCCTGAACCTGGACGAATCACCGTAGAATCAACGGCATTCTGAAAGAGCCCGCAAGGATCGCCAAGCGAAATCGGCCTCCCGTGGCCCTGCTGCCACGACACGCGCCCCATCGCGCTGCGGCGTTTCCGGATGATTTTTCGTTACTGAACGCTCCCGGCCCCAATAATGTCACGAACATTCCGTCTCTTATGGGCTGGCAGGACGGGTTTGCTCATACACGATACGGTCGAGTCAGGCGGCTTCCGGTAGCGGGAGACGCATGGGGGAGCTGTGCGTGGTCGGCGCGACACCGATCCCGGACATGAACGAAGCCTTAGGTCATTCCGGATGCGTATCGTTAACGGGAAATTAACCATCCTGCCGCAGTGTACGGTACGTGTTTGTATGCGTGCCCGAGGGCAGGAGTAAGTCGCCATGTATCGCGTGCTCGTGGGGGTTCTGGTCGGGCTGATGACAGCCGGCTGCAGTATGAATTCGCGCTCTCTGACCGCTGGATTCGCTGATTCTCCAACCACTTCCTCACCCTACTCCGGCCGCACCCGCCAGGCTTCGCTCGGCGGCGACCTCGAAACCCGCTCGCCTTCGCGCTACGAGGGGCGCCAGCGCGTTGCCAGCCTCGCGCCACCGCGCACGATCGCGCCCTCCGAATCGGCGCGAGCCCCTAAAGGCGCCCTTTCCGACCGCGACTACTCCCGCACCGTCCTCAACCCCGAGACGGCGCGCGACGCGATCAACGCATATCGCAAGACCAAGGGCCTCAAGCCCCTCAAGCTCGACGCCGAGCTGACGACTGCCGCCCGCGGCCACGCGCAGGACCTCGCCAAGTGGGACCGCATCTCGCATTACGGCTCGGACGGCTCGAACCCGTGGGATCGCGTGAAGCGCGCCGGTTACAACGCCAAGCTCGCGGCCGAGAACGTCGGCACTGGCCAGGCCTCGTTTGCCGAAGTCCTGAAGGGCTGGCAGGACAGCCCGGGCCACAACAAGAACCTGCTGCAGGCCGAAGCCAACCACATGGGCATCGCGCTGGTGCAGGACCCGAAGACCGAGTTCAAAACCTTCTGGACCCTGGTGATCGGCTCGCGCCTCTGAGCGCAGGCCAAGCCACTGAGCTCCCCGATTGAAGGCCGGTACCCGTGCGCGTACCGGCCTTGTTCGTTGCCGCCGTGCCGTGCAGCATGACGCCGGCATGACGACGATCACTCTTTCCTTCGACAATGGCCCGGATCCGGCGGTAACCCCGCAGGTGCTGGACACACTTGCCCGCCACGCTGTCAAGGCGACCTTCTTCGTGATCGGGCAGAAGCTCGAAACAGCTGATGGGCAAGCGCTGATCGCACGCGCCAGACGCGAAGGCCACTGGGTCGGCAACCACACCTATTCGCACAGCATCCCGCTCGGAAAGCTCGACGGTGCGGCCGGCGTCGCCGAGATTTCCCGCACCGAGGCCCTGATCGGCCGGTACGGGCAATCTCCGCCCCTGTTCCGGCCCTACGGCGAAGGCGGCATCCTCGACGATCGCGTGCTCTCACCCGCCGCCGTCGCCCACCTTTGCGCCAGCGGCTACACCTGCATCTCATGGAACGCCATCCCGCGCGACTGGGACGATCCCGCCGGCTGGGTCGAAACCGCGCTCGGCCAGATCATGGCCCAGGACGAGACGCTGATGGTCCTCCACGACATCCCAACCGGCGCCATGGATCGCCTCGACGCATTCCTCATGCGCGCCAAGGCGCTCGGTGCGACCTTCGCGCAGGAATTTCCCGTGTCGTGCCGGCTCATTACAGCCGGGAAGCCATCCGCGAATCTTGGCCAATTCACCGCACTCGCCCCCGCTGCCGGCTGAGTTGCGCGGGCACCTCGCTCGACGGGCGGCGAAACCATCCCCAAAGGTGCGTCGAAAACGGGGTTTCCCGAACCCGCGCCCGCGGGCTATACCGCGCGCCAGCGACAGCACCCTGATTGCATCCCAATCCGACCGGAGCCTCCCAATGACCGCCATCGTCGACATCATCGGCCGCGAAGTCCTCGACAGCCGCGGCAATCCGACCGTCGAAGTCGACGTGGTGCTGGAAGATGGCTCCACCGGCCGCGCTGCCGTCCCCTCCGGCGCCTCGACCGGCGCGCACGAGGCCAACGAACTCCGCGACGGCGACAAATCCCGCTACCTCGGCAAGGGCGTTCTCAAAGCGGTCGATGCCGTCAATGGCGAGATCTTCGACGCGCTCTCCGGCATGGATGCCGAGGACCAGCGCCGCCTCGATGCCGCGCTCATCTCCCTCGACGGCACCCCGAACAAGTCGCGCCTCGGCGCCAACGCGATCCTCGGCGTCTCGCTCGCCGTCGCCCGGGCCGCGGCCGCCGACGCCGGCGTCCCGCTCTGGAAGCACCTGAAGGTCGAGGCCAACGGCGCCAACCAGCCCGGCGTCACGCTCCCCGTGCCGATGATGAACGTCCTCAACGGCGGCTCGCACGCGGACAACTCGGTGGACTTCCAGGAGTTCATGATCGTCCCGTTCGGCTTCCCGACCTTCTCCGAGGGCCTGCGCGTCGGCACCGAGATCTTCCACGCGCTCAAGGCGCTGCTCCACGAGCGCGGCCTGAGCACGGCGGTCGGCGACGAGGGCGGCTTCGC
>CAZKZT010000103.1:0-4674 GCA_964557265.1 uncultured Hyphomicrobium sp. | reverse complement strand
CTCTACCGCTACATCGGCGGCACCAACGCCCGCGTCCTGCCGGTGCCGATGATGAACATCATCAACGGCGGCGCCCACGCCGACAATCCGATCGACATCCAGGAATTCATGATCATGCCAGTCGGCGCTGAAACCTGCGCCGACGCGATCCGCATGGGTGCGGAAGTCTTCCACACGCTCCGCAAGGGCTTGCACGACGCCGGCCATGCGACCAACGTCGGCGACGAGGGCGGCTTCGCACCGAACCTCAAGAGCGCTGACGAAGCTCTCGGCTTCATCATGAAATCCATCGAGAAAGCGGGCTACAAGCCGGGCGACGACATCGTCCTGGCGCTCGATTGCGCGGCGACCGAGTTCTACAAGGGCGGCAAGTACGCGCTGGAAGGCGAAGGCAAGTCGCTCGACGGCGCCGGCATGGCCAAGTACCTCGCCGATCTCGTCGGCCGTTATCCGATCGTCTCGATCGAGGATGGCATGTCGGAGGACGATTGGGATGGCTGGAAAGCGCTGACCGACGCCGTCGGCGCCCGCTGCCAGCTGGTCGGCGACGACCTGTTCGTCACCAACACCAAGCGGCTGTCGCAGGGCATCGCCAAAGGCATCGCCAATTCAATTCTCGTCAAAGTGAACCAGATCGGCTCCCTGACCGAGACACTCGACGCCGTCGATATGGCCCAGCGCGCCCGTTACACCGCCGTCATCTCCCACCGCTCGGGCGAGACGGAGGATTCGACCATCGCCGACCTCGCGGTCGCGACGAACGCCGGCCAGATCAAGACCGGCTCGCTCTCCCGCTCCGACCGGCTCGCCAAGTACAATCAGCTCATCCGCATCGAGGAGCAGCTCGGCGACGTCGCTCAGTACGCTGGACGCTCGGTCATCCGCGGCGCCTGAGCCGCGGTCAGCAACCATTTGTTTTCAATCCGCGCAGAACACGTGGAAGAGCTGCGCGGAGGGGATAGCTATTGTCAGTTTTTTGACATATAGGAGCGCGTATTGGCGCACCCGCTTGAAGACGAGTTGGGAATGCCACATATCCGGCGCTCACAAGACAGCGATGGAGCCGCAGCGATGACAATCGAGCAGATGTCCCAGGACAACGCCGAGCCGCTGCAAACCGACGATCCACGATGGCAGGATGACATGAACGCCGATCGCCTCCGCGAGGAGTGCGGCGTGTTCGGCATCTTCGGTCACGATGACGCCGCCGCCGTCACAGCGCTCGGGATGCACGCACTTCAGCATCGCGGCCAGGAAGGCTGCGGCATCGTCACCTACGACGGCACCCGCTTCAATCAGGAGCGCCGCCTCGGCCTCGTCGGTGACAACTTCTCGAAAGCAAGCGTGATCGAGCGGCTCAAAGGCCGCATGGCGATCGGCCACAACCGTTACTCGACCACCGGCGACGTCGTCCTCCGCAACGTGCAGCCGCTGTTCGCCGACCTCGACACGGGTGGCTTTGCGGTCGGTCACAACGGCAACCTCACCAATGCGCTGACGCTGCGCCAGGAACTCGTTTCCTCCGGCGCCATCTGCCAGTCGACCTCCGACACCGAGGTCATTCTCCATCTCATTTCCCGCTCGAAGAAGCGCCGCATCGTCGAGCGCTTCATCGATGCGCTGCTCCAGATCGAGGGCGCCTACGCGCTCGTCGGCCTGACCAACGACATGATGATCGGCGCCCGCGATCCGGTGGGCATCCGCCCGCTCGTGCTCGGCCGTCTCGGCGACGCCTACGTGCTCGCTTCGGAGACGTGTGCGCTCGACATCGTCGGCGCGACGTTCGTGCGCGAGATCGACAACGGCGAAGTCGTGGTGATTACGGACGAGGGCATCGAGAGCCATCGCCCGTTCCCCAAACGCCCGGCCCGTCCGTGCATCTTCGAATACATCTATTTCGCCCGCCCAGACTCGGTCTCCGGCGGGCGCAGTGTTTATGACGTGCGCAAGAACTTCGGCATCGAGCTGGCGCGCGAATCGCTCGTGCCCGCCGACGTGATCGTGCCGATCCCCGACTCGGGTGTGCCGGCCGCGATCGGTTTCTCGCAGTTCTCGGGAATTCCCTATGAAATGGGAATCGTGCGCAACCACTACGTCGGGCGCACCTTCATCGAGCCCGAGCAGCGCATCCGCGCCCTCGGCGTCAAGCTCAAGCATTCGGCCAACGTCGGCGTCATTCGCGGCGCGCGCGTCGTGCTGATCGACGACAGCGTCGTGCGCGGCACCACCTCGAAGAAGATCGTCGCGATGATCCGCGATGCCGGCGCCAAGGAGGTCCACATGCGGATCTCGAGCCCGCCGATCAAGCATCCGGACTTCTACGGCATCGACACGCCGCGCACCGAGGAATTGCTCGCCGCCAACATGAGCGTCGAGGAAATGCGCGCGTTCATGGGCGCCGACAGCCTTGCTTTCCTCACGGTTGACGGCACCTATCGCGCCATGGGTTTCGATCGCCGCGATGCGAAGAACCCGCAGTTCACCGACCACTGCTTCACGGGCAACTATCCGACGCGGCTCGTCGATCGCGATGGCTCGAACGGCTACCAGCTCTCGCTTCTTGCCGAAGTGAGCTGAGCGAACCTCTGCCACATCCCGACTGTTTGACACAGGCCCGCACGCCTTGCGCTGCGGGCCTGCTGCTTTGCGCAGCAAGCGGCTTGCGCCGCCCGGCGCGCGTGCCCCAATATGTCCGGACTCAACTAAGAACAACGCCGCAGGAAACGCCCATGAAACTGATCGACGCCGCGCGCGTCATCCGGTCGAAGAACGCCGGGCCGACCCAGGTCACGTGCGATCTGATGTTCGACACGCGCGAACTCTACGAACGCGCCCTCGCTGCGCCGAGCCTGCGCACCGATGTGATCGCCCAGCGCTTCAACGTCGCCGAAGTCGAAATCATTCCGTATCCCGCCGCCAACGCGATCAAGATCGTCGTCCCGCGCCGCATCGTCGCCGGGACACCGGGCGACACCGACGTCTACGGCGCCCAGCAACACCGCCCGCTTCTGGACATCGAGATATGAGCGCTTTCACCCGCACGATCGAAGCCTGGAAGCGCGAGGGCGGCCCCTTGCGCATCATCTCGGCGTCCGGCCAGCTCGGCTATGGCATCCCGGAGCCCGCATTCCGCGCCGGCCTCGCGCGGCGCCCGCACCTGATCGGCGCCGACATGGGCTCCGTCGACCCCGGTCCCTATTACCTCGGCGCGGGCAAGCTCGCGACCGCGCGGCGCTCGACCAAGCGCGACCTGTCACTCGTCGTCATCGGCGCGGTGACGAACGGCATCCCGCTCATCATTGGCACCGCAGGCACCGGCGGCAGCGACCCGCAGCTCGCCGAGACTGTCGAGATCGTCCGCGAGATTGCACGCGAGAACGGCCTCAACTTCCGCCTCGCCACCATTAACGCCGAAATGCCGCGCGACGTGGTCAAATCAGCCGTCCGCGCGGGCAAGGTGACACCGATCGGCCCGATCGAAGCGCTGACGGAAGAGGACGTCGATGGCGCCGCGCGCATCGTCGGACAAATGGGCATGGAGGCGTTCCATCGCGCCATCGATCTAGAACCCGATGTCATCATCGCCGGTCGCGCCTGCGACACTGCCATTTACGCGACGCTGCCTCAGCGGCTCGGCTTCCCCGTCGGCCCGGCGCTGCAAATGGCGAAGATCATCGAGTGCGCGTCGCTGTGCTGCGAAGGCGGTGGCCGTGACACGATGCTCGGCACGCTCGAGGGCGACAGCTTCGTGCTCGAAAGCATGAATCCGATGCGCCGCGCGACTCCGATGTCAGTCGCCGCGCACAGTCTCTACGAGCAGGCCGACCCGCTCTCCGTCGCCGAGCCCGAGGGCACGCTCTACCTCGCCGACGCGAAATATGAAGCGGTCGACGATCGCCGTGTGCGCGTCTCCGGCGGCCGCTTCGAGGAAACCAAGCAGTTCACCGTCAAGATCGAGGGCGCAACACGGATCGGTGCGCGGGCCGTGATGTTCGCGGGGTCGACCGATCCGGTCTTCATCGCGAAGGCCCCCGAAATCGCCGCCAGTGTCGAGGCGATCATTCGCGAGCTGGTGCCGCCGAAGCCGGAGAAGCCGTATCAGCTCTTCTTCCGCTTCTACGGTCTCGGCGTCGTTGGCGGGCAGCCGGTGACGACCGTGCCGGAAGAAGTCGGCGTACTGGTCGAATGCATCGGCGAGGACGAGGACGAAGCGCGCGCCGTCGCAGCGACCGCCAAGCAGTATCTGCTGCACGCGCCATTCCCGGGCCGCATCTCGACCGCAGGCAACCTCGGTTTCCCGTTCACCCCTCCCGAGATGACGGCCGGTGACGCCTATCGCTTCAGCGTCTACCACATCATGGAAGTCGACGATCTCGCGCCACTATTCCCTGTCTCGATTGAAACCATCGGCGGCTGACGCCTGAGTGATCACGTTCGGAGGACGACCATGGACCTGCGCCTCGCTGGCAAGAACGTGCTCGTCACCGGAGGCTCGAAGGGGATCGGCCTCGCGATCGGCGAGGCGTTCGCTGCGGAGGGCGCCAACGTCATCCTGGTCTCGCGCAGCGCCGACGCACTCGACGCCGCCGCTGACACCATTCGATCGCGTCACCAGGTGAGCGTCACAACGCACGCCGCCGACCTCGCCGACGACGACGCCCGCGCCGCCACCAT
>CAZKZT010000102.1:3416-10670 GCA_964557265.1 uncultured Hyphomicrobium sp. | reverse complement strand
AGCGCAACCCGATCAACCGCGCGCTCTTCGAAGCCTTCGGCAGCGCCGTCGCCGCACACAGCAAGGCGCGCTGAGATTTCGCGACTGGAGCTGCCGCGGGGCGCTTCAGCGGTAAATGTAGGTGACGATAAAGACGAGATCGGCGGACCTCGCATTGCGCGGCGGGAATGGAAAGCTCGCCTGCCGTGTCGAGAACACGACGCTCTGATCGAGACTGCTGATGCTCGACGGCCGCACGACCTCGGTACGGACCAGGCCGCCGTCCATATCGAGCGTGATGCGCACCGTCACCTGACCGCGTGTGTCGCGCAGCTGCGGCATGTTCCGCTGCAGCGCACTGATCACACCGCGCGCGAAAGCATCGTTCTCGCCTGACCGGGTGATGCCTGCCGGCCGATCAAAGCCCACACCGCCACCGCCCGATGGGCCCCCCGTGACGCTCGGCGGCAGTGACAGGTCCAGCTTGCTCATCCGCGTGGGCTGCTTCTGGGCCGGCCGCGGCTTGGGCTGCTCCGGCTGCGGCGCAGACTTCCGCGCCTCGACCGGCGGGCGCACCGCATCGACTTTTTCTTCGATCTTCATCGGCGGCGCCGGCTCGAGCGCCTCTTCCGGTTTGGGAATGGGCTTGGCCTGCTCGACAGGCTGCGGCTGAACCTGTGGCGCTGAAGCTGCCGGTTCCGGTTGCGCGGGCTGCGGCGAGGGCGCCTGCGTCTGCGGCTCGGCTTGCGACGGCGGCGGCGTTGAGGGGGAGGACGAATTTTGCGGCGCCGGTTCGCCAGCGGCGCTGTCGGCCACCGCGCTCATCCGCTTCAGTGCGGCCTCGGAAATGAAATCGACGCCGACTGCATCCGCCGCACCGGAGGGATCACCGATGAAACGCGGCGGCTGAGAAATAAAACCGACCAGGAACATCGCGTGCAGAACGATGGCCGCGATCAGCCCGAACATGAACCGGCGATCGTCGGGCCGCACCGCGGCGCTGACGGGCTCGCCCTCCAGCCGCGGCAGCTCGAACTCGCTCTGTGCGATCGCCTCGGTCATCTTTTCCGCTCTGGCGCTCCGCACGCAGTCTCGTCGGCGGAACGGCCTATAGAGACCGATTCGCCAGGCGCGGGGTGGCTTGGCAGCATAACCCCACTGCGATTCAGTCCCTTCGCTGCCTGCGGCGGCCGTCGAACCGGCCGGCACGGCGCCCCATTTTTCGCGCGCCCGTGGCCGTGTTGTGGCGACATCCGACGCTGTCACGCGCTATCGGGTCGCAGTTTGATCACATTCGGGTTGCGCGGCGCGCGCTCGACGTGGCCGCAGTCCCCGTGTGATTATCCCGGCAGAACGATAACTTCCCGCCCCGAGGACGATGTCATGACTGGCCAGACTGCCCCCCCGAATGCCGCCGACAGCGACCCCAAGCAGCACGCCTGGATGACCGGCTTTCCCCCTTCGCCAGAGAAGGCGGTCACCTTCGCCGACGGGTCGTTCCGCAAGTTTCCGCAGCTGCGATGGGCATGGAGCAACATCCGCCAGCTCGTCCCGACCGTCAACGTGTGGCGCGGCGTCGGCCCGGCCTCGGTGCTGCCGCGTGACGAGCAGCCGCTCGGCGCGGTCAAGCTCACGACGATGGACGGCCGCCCGCTCACCTTCGATCAGGCACTCGCCGAGACCTATGCGGACGGCGTCGTCGTCCTGCATCGCGGGCGCATCGTCTTCGAGCGTTATTTCGGCGCGCTCGAGCCGCATCGCCAGCACATCGGCATGTCTGTGACCAAGTCGTTCACCGGTACGCTCGCGGGGCTACTCGTCGCGGAAGGCAAGGTCGATCCGGAAGCACCGGTGACGACGTACGTCCCCGAACTCGCGCCGAGCGGTTTCGGCGATGCGACGGTCCGTCAGGTCATGGATATGACCACGGGGCTCAAGTACAACGAGATCTACACCGATCCCAATTCCGACATCTGGGCGATGCGGCGCGCCAACGGCATGGCCCCGCCACTGCCCGGCGCCGCGCCGACGTCACTGCTCGACTACCTGACGACGATCCCGAAGGACGGCGCGCACGACAAGGCCTTCACCTATCGCACCGTCAATACGGATGCGCTCGCCTGGATCATCCGCCGCGCGTCGGGCAAATCGCTGTCCGCGCTACTGTCCGAACGGATCTGGCAGCCGATGGGCGCTGAAGAGGACGCCTACTACACGGTCGACCGTCTCGGCATCGAAAGTGGCGGCGGCGGCCTCAACACCACCACCCGCGATCTCGCCCGCTTCGGCGAAATCATGCGCAATCGCGGCCACTTCAATGGCCGCCAGATCCTGCCCGCAAGCGTCGTCGACGATATCGCCAAAGGCGCCGACCCGAAGAAATTCGCACCCGCGGGCTATGCGACGCTGCCCGGCTGGTCCTACCGCACGCAGTGGTGGGTGAGCCACAATACCCATGGCGCTTACATGGCACGCGGCATCCATGGCCAGTCGATCTACGTCGATCCCAAGGCCGAGATGGTGATCGCGCGCTACGCGTCGCATCACGCGGCCGGCAACGTCAACAACGACCCGGTAACACTCCCGGCGTTCGCGGCTGTCGCACAGGCACTGATGGGGTAGCGTTGCCCGGCGTGAATGGCTGGTCCGATTTGGCATTCACGCTCCCGGCCCCCATCTAACGCCGGAGCAGCCCGGAGACAGCCATGGTCGCCCTTTCCATCCTCGATCTCGTCCGCGTCACCGAAGAGACGGACGCGCGCGGCGCGCTCGACAACGCACGCGATCTCGCCGCACACGCGGAAGACTGGGGCTACCGCCGCTTCTGGGTCGCCGAGCATCACAACATGGCCGGCATCGCGAGCGCCGCGACCTCGGTCGTCATCGCCCATATCGCGGCCGGATCGAAGAAGATCCGCGTTGGCGCTGGCGGGATCATGCTGCCGAACCACGCGCCGCTCGTGATCGCGGAACAGTTCGGCACATTGGCGCGCTTGCACCCCGGCCGCATCGACCTCGGCCTCGGCCGCGCACCCGGCACCGACCAAGTGACGGTGCAGGCGCTGCGTCGTTCGTTCGTCGGCGCGGATAATTTCCCGCAGGATGTAATGGAGCTGCAGGCCTACTTCGCGCCGGTCCAGCCGGGCCAGCGCGTCCAGGCCGTTCCGGCGGCGGGCACTGAAGTCCCGTTATGGATCCTCGGCTCGAGCACCTATGGCGCGCACCTCGCCGGTCTCCTCGGACTGCCTTATGCGTTCGCCTCGCACTTCGCGCCTGCCGAACTGCTGTCCGCGCTCGAGGTCTATGGCCACCGCTTCCAGCCATCGGCGCAGCTCGACCGGCCGCACGCGATGGTCGGCGTCAACATCATCTGCGCGCCAACCGACGAGGAAGCGCGCCGCCTTGCGACAACGCAGCAGATGTCCTTCACCAACATCTTTCGCGGCGCGCGCGGCCTGAGCCGCCCGCCAATCGACGACATCGAGACCTACTGGACACCGACTGAAAAAATGCAGGCGATGGGGATGCTGCGGCGCTCCATCTACGGTTCGCCGGAGACGGTGAAAGCCGGCATCGCCGCGCTTGTCGCCGAAACCCGCGCCGATGAGCTGATCGTGGTCTCTGATGTCTACGACCACGCTCTGCGTCTGCGCTCGTTCGAGATGATCGCCGAGACGCAACGGGAAACCGCCAGCGCATAGCGATCGTTACGGACGTCGCCCTGGCACCAGCCGGACCTTGCGCGGCGCCGCCATCCAGATCGCGATCGCCGAGACGATGCAGCAGCCGATCACCGCGACAAACGCGAGGCGGTAGCTGCCGGTGTGGTCGTGAATGATGCCCGCGAGCCATGGCCCCGCCGCACCGCCACCCAGCAACGCGATGGTGATCGTGCCGAAGATCGCACCGTAATGCCTACCCTCGAAGATCTCCGCGACAATCGCCGCCATCACTGAGGTCAGGCTGTATCCGAGGAGACCTTGCGAAATCACCATGACGTAGAGCAGCCCTCGCGTGGGATAGAATTCGAGTCCGATCAGTGCGGCATAGCAAATCGCAAACCCGCCGCATCCAACCGTCCAGATCCATTCGCGGCCGTAGCGGTCGGACAGCGCGCCAAGCACGATCTGGCCGGGGATCGCGACGACGCTGACGAACCCGAGCGCCCACGCGGCTTCGAGCGGCGCAAAGCCGATCTCGATCAAATATTTCGTCTGGTGGACCTGCACCGCGTACCACGCGACGAGCGCCAGAAAGTAGCCCACCACGATCCACCAGAAGCGCGCCGTGCGGATCGCCCGCGCGAGCGTCCAATCGACACGCACCCATGCCGCATCGACGATCGCCGACTTACGCCGAACGGCCGCCGCATCACCACCGCCGTCACCGTCGGGATGAAGGCCGATATCCTCGGGCCGGCGCCAAACGAAGAGATTGATCGGCCCGAGCACGACAATCACCACGATGCCCATCAGCCAGCACGCTGCACGCCAGCCATCTGCCTCGATCACCGACTGGAGCCACGGCAGGAGCACGATTGCGCCGACGCCTGCCCCCGAGAATGCAACGCTGATCGCAAACGCGCGGCGGCGCACGAACCAGTTCGGCAAATAGAGCGACTGTGCCGAATAGCTGGCGAAGTTCGCCCCGATCGTCACCAGCACACCGAGCGTGAGATAGAAGTGCCATGGCGTTTCGATCATCCAGGCCGTCAGCAGACCCGTTGCGAGAACGACTACGCCAAGCCCGATGACGACGCGTGGGCCGCGCCTGTCCATCAATCGCCCGACGAACGGGCTCATCACCGCGGAGACGAGAAACCCGAACGAGAACGCGCCCGCCGCAAGGCCGCGATCCCATCCGTACTCATCGAGGATCGGCGGCAACAGCAGCGAGAACGACGTACGCGCCGTCACCGCGATCGCCATCGTCACGAAGGCGATCGCGACGATGACCCAGCCGTAGAAGAACGGCAGGCGTGCCAGCCACGACGGTGTCCCGTTCATGCGGTTTCTCAATCGGTTCGAATTGGAGGTGATCGCCATGTGGGGCGATCGAAGGCGTGAAAGCAACTACGTGCGAGGTCGTCGTCGGCGGATCTCAATCTGCTGTAGGGTCAGTCAGCCGGAAAGTATTCGAGATCGCGCACTGCGCGGATGGCATCGATGCCGTTGAGCTGAATGCCGGCACCAATGATCGCCGGCGTCTCGCCCATCTTGTAGCGCTGGATCGCTGTCCGCACGGCCGTCGCCAGGTCCGTGCGCCGCTCCGTGTACTCCCCCGGGGCGTGGGCAGCGCCCGTATCGCGAATGTAGGCTACAGGTGCGCGGAAATCGAGTTTGCTGGGCATCGCCGCATCCTCCTGAAACCGTGGATGCCACGATCTCATGGTCCGCGCGCTCAGTCCACCTCCGATCCGTACAATGCGACATGCATACGCATAAGGGCTCGGCAGCAAGTACCACCGACGCCCAACATGCCGATGCGTTATGCCGAATGCGTGTTAACGCACCGCCGCGGAAATACGCTGAGACACCTGATCGATCATGCGGCGCGCGCGGTGCGCGAGCGCTTCGAGCTGCGAGGTGTCCAGATTGCCGAGGTGCGATGCGACGGCCCCCGGCAACTCGCCGAGGCCCGCACCGATGTCCGCGCGACGGATGTCCTTGACGCTGCGCTTGAGCGTCTTCTCAGCCGACGCGAGCTGACGGCGCAAGCTGCGCTCGAGCAGCTTCACATTCGACGGCGGCGGCGCGCGCCGCGTCAGCGCGAGCACTGCGATGGCGCCGATCGCCGCCGCGCCACCGACGACGAGGACCGGGTTGTTGCGCGCCGTATCGGCCACCCACTCGTAAACCGAGACGGCCTCGCCATTCTGCGGATGCCCAGCCACAATTGGAGAGCCTTGGCGGCTCTGAGCATGATCGGTCTGCTGCACGGCTCATCCCTTTCGAAAGTTGCCCCTCGAAAACGCCCGACATCGTCGCGAGTTCCCGCCGCATCAGGTTCGTCCGGATCACGCGTTATGGGACGTCCCGGGCGTGCTACGCGGTCACATCATAGGGATCGAGCGCGATCGCGGTCGGCTGACCCAGTACCAGCTGCGCGAGCATCATCCCGCTGAACGGCCCCATCGTCAGCCCGCTCGGACCAAGACCGTTGCCGATGTACAGATTGTCGATGCCCGGCGCCGCGCCGATCTTCGGACGCAGGTTGTCGGCCAGCGGACGGAAGCCGATGCGAATTTCATGCAGTGTCCATGATGCAAGCCCAGGCGCCACGTCGAGCGCCGCATTGAGCACCTCGGCGACGCCCGCCGCTGTCAGGCGGTAGTCGAAGCCCGATCCCGTCTCCCGCGAGGCGCCGACGACGATGCGCGAATCCTCGAACGCCAGGAGGTAATAGCTGCTGAGCGGTTGCAGGATCGGCCAGTGCGCCGTCTCGGTGCCCGGCAATGTGAGATGGATGATCTGGCCGCGCTGCGGCGCCACGCCCAGCTTGACGCCCGCCGGCTCCAGCAGCGCCGGCGCCCATGCACCCGCTGCAGCGACGACAGCATCGGCCTCGATCAGTTCATCGCCCACGCGGACACCGGTCGCGCGCCGCCCGTTCATCACCAGTTCGGCCGAGCCGTTAACGAGCCGCGCGCCATGCTTTGCCGCTGCCCGCTGCATAGCGGCCGCGACCCGGCGGCCATCGACGCGCGCGCCGCCGGAAATGAACATACCCGGCCGGTCCGGGCGCAGCGGCGGAAAGAGCTTGCGCGCATCGCTGGCCGACAAACGCTCGATGCTCCCCGCTTCCGGCGCGGTGTGCGCGCGAGCGCGGGCGCGTTGCTCAGCCGCATCGAGATCCGCGATGTTGGCCGGCGCGTAAAGACCACCGACCTTGGCGTAACCGAGATCGGTTTCGCCATCCTCGGTCAGCATGGCGACGAGTTGTGCGTAGTAGCGCGCGCCCCCCGCCAGCAACGCGTAATAGGCGTCATCCTCGACCGACGAACCCCACGGACAGACGATGCCCGCGCCGGCCGCCGTGGCGCGTCCCTGGTCGTCGCGATCGACGAGCGCGACGGTGCAACCCGCGCGCGCCAGATGATAGGCTGTGCTGGCGCCGAATATTCCCGCGCCGACGACCACGACTTTCATGTGCTCATTCCCTTGCTTGCGCACTGCTCCTAATCGTCAGCATGACATCTCGGACGCGATCAAGCGACCGGAATCGCGCCGCTCTTACCCTGGTCGCTCGCACCGTCATTTGAGCCCCAGCGACTTC